>JAFSWJ010000251.1 GCA_017444545.1 Lachnospiraceae bacterium | reverse complement strand
TCTCAAAAGGCCAAGGATCTCTTCCCTGCCTTCAGGATCCAGACCCGCTGTAGGTTCATCCAGGATCAGTACCTCCGGCTTCATGGCCAGAACCCCTGCTATCGCAACTCTTCTCTTCTGGCCCCCGGACAAATCAAAGGGGGAGACATCATAGCAGTCATCTCCCATTTTCACGCTCTCAAGAGCTTCGTAAGCACGAAGCTCCGCCTCTGTATTGCTCAATCCCTGATTTTTTGGCCCAAAGCATACATCCTTTAATACAGTCTCTTCAAAAAGCTGATGCTCGGGGTACTGAAATACAAGTCCCACCCTGCTCCTCAGCTTTTTCAGACTGTAATCATCATCATATATATCCTCACCGTTTATATATATGTGTCCGGAGGTTGCCTTCAGCAGGCCGTTCAGGTGCTGTACAAGCGTGGATTTTCCGGATCCGGTCGCGCCTATGATCCCGACAAATTCTCCGTCCTCTATCTTGAAGGATACATCCTTCAGAGCATGTATCTCATCCGAAGTGCCCCTGCTGTATGTATAATCTACATGGTCGCATATGATCGACATAGTGCTGTCACAAGCTCCTTTCCGGATAGGATCCCCTCTCCGAGTCTGACACCTCGTTTTTTGAGCTCATATGCCAGTTCTGTGGCCTGCGGTACATGCATCCTGAGCGCTTTCAACTCATCGAACCTCGAAAAAACCTCCCTGGGAGTCCCGCTCATAGCAACCTTTCCCTTGTCCATAACGACGATCCTGTCGGAATATATGGTCTCTTCCATGTAGTGTGTGATCAGGATTATGGTTACCTTTTCAACATCATTCAAAGCCCTTGCCGCGCGGATCACTTCTTTTCTACCCACGGGATCGAGCATTGCCGTGGGTTCATCCATTATGATGCACTTTGGATGCATGGCAACCACTCCGGCGATAGCCACTCTCTGTTTCTGACCTCCGGAAAGCCTGTTCGGCGAATGCTTCCTGTATTCATACATCCTCAGGGTCTTCAGGGCTTCATTTACTCTTTCAATGATCTCATCCGTGGGGATTCCCATATTTTCCGGACCGAATCCGACATCCTCTTCCACGATCGATCCGATTATCTGATTGTCAGGATTTTGAAAGATCATTCCTGCACTCTGTCTGACATCCCAGATATTGTTTTCGTCAGAGGTGTCTTTTCCATCCACATAAACGCTTCCCTCACATGGATAGAGTATGGCATTTATCTGCTTTGCAAGAGTGGACTTTCCCGATCCGTTCCCTCCGAGTATGCTGATAAACTCGCCTCTTTTTATATCCAGGCTCACACCGTCAACAGCGCGAACTATACCCTCAACGTTACCTTCTTCGTCCCGTCTGATATATTCATATGCGATATTGTCGATCTCTACGATTCCCATGATGATAACCTAAAAAGGGGCTGTAACATTACAGCCCCAAACGATACTCTTGTTGTTATTATACGAGCTCCAGAAGAACTTCCATCGCTGCATCGCCCTTGCGGGGTCCGATCTTTACGATCCTGGTATAACCGCCCTTGCGGTCTGCATACCTGGGTGCGATCTCATCAAAAAGCTTTGCGGGAAGGTCGACCTTTTTTGTATTTCTCTTTCTTCCGGGTGCCTCAGCAGGAACATCTGTCACAGGATAAAGGACCTTGAGCATCTGGCGTCTTGCATGAAGTCTTGAAGGCAAATCCTTCTTGATCTCCTTGTCGACCTCATCATAGATCGTTACTTTCTTTCCGTCCTTCTCTTCCTTCTGCCTCTTGCCGTCTTTATCTTTTCTTGCAACCTTTGCCTTGATGGTGACAGTCTCAAAATTGTCCTTTTCGCGTATTGCAAGCGTGATGATCTTTTCTGCAAGTTTTTGTACTTCCTCTGCCCTTGCAGCTGTTGTTATGATCTTTTCATGATAGATCAGAGACGTAACCTGGCTTCGAAGAAGTGCTTTTCTTTGTGAGGAATTTCTTCCAAGTTTTCTGTATTCCATTCGTTTTTACCTCTTTCTCATTTATTTCAAGGGATATGCTCTTTCGGACTTATAACCCCTCGATGAGCGGCATGCCGACCTCTTTGGTCTTACCGGCACACCTTGAAACAACTATTATATCAGTCTGACTCGCTCTTCAGTTCAAGACCCAGATCCTTGAGCTTTGCAAGCACCTCTTCAAGCGACTTGCGGCCAAGATTTCTGACCTTCATCATATCCTCCGAGGTCTTGTTCACAAGCTCTGAAACCGTATTGATCCCTGCCCTCTTCAGACAGTTGTACGATCTCACTGAAAGCTCAAGCTCATCTATGCTCATCACCATGATGTCAACCTTTGCATCTTCCTTTTTGGATGTCATCACCTCGGTATTTGTAGCTGCCTCTGAAAGATCTACAAAAAGATTCAGATGTTCACTGAGGATCTTTGCTGCAAGGCTGATGGCCTCCTCGGGAGTGAGGGTTCCGTTTGTGTATACATCAAGCGTGAGCTTGTCAAAGTCTGTCTGCTGACCGACACGGGTGTTCTCAACACTCATGTTCACACGTTCAACAGGTGTATAGATAGAATCTATGGCAATAACGCCTATGGGAAGGTCGGGGGATTTGTTTCCCTCTGAGCTCACATATCCCCTGCCCCCGGTAATGGTCAGTTCTATGTTGAGCTTGCTGCCCTTTCCTCCGTTCAGTGTGGCTATGTGCTGATCCTTGTTTATGATCTCTATGTCCTGATCACACTGGATATCAGCTGCTGTTACCTCGCCCTCACCTTCAAACTCGATGTATGCCGTCTTGACTTCATTGGCGTTGCCGTTATTTCTGATGGCGATATCCTTGATATTAAGGATGATCTCCGTAACATCCTCCTTTACACCCGGGATGGAAGAAAACTCATGGAGGACACCGTCGATCTTTACCTGACTGATCGCGGTACCGGGAAGTGATGAAAGCATGATCCTTCTGAGCGAATTTCCAAGGGTTATGCCGTAGCCTCTTTCCAGGGGCTGGCACACAAACCTTGCGTATTTATTATCCTCAGAAACATCCAGTATCTCTATCTTTGGTTTTTCAAATTCAAACAATTGAAAACCTCCTATTTACTTGGAATATAACTCGACTATGAGCATTTCATCTACGGGAACGTCTATTTCCTCTCTCGTAGGAAGCTGATTTACTGTTCCTTTGAAATTCTCGGCATCTGCAGTAAGCCATGCAGGCACTGTCCTGTCTGCCGTCACCTCAAATATATCCTTGAAATGCTGTGATGCTCTCTTGCTTTCTCTTATTTCGATCACATCTCCTGCCTTGACCTGATATGAAGGAATGAACACAAGCTTTCCGTTCACAGTGAAAGCCTTGTGATCCACCATCTGGCGTGCTTCCCTTCTGGTACGTGCAAAACCGAGACGGAATACCACGTTATCAAGTCTGCTCTCGAGCATGATCATGAGATTGGGACCGGTCATTCCCTTCATCCTGTCGGCCTTTTTGTAATAGTTTCTGAAGGGCTTCTCCAGTACTCCGTATATAAACTTTGCCTTCTGCTTCTCTCTTAACTGAAGTCCGTACTCACTTACTTTTCTGCCTGATCTCCTGACCTCTCTGTTTGACTTTTTGTCATATCCCAGATACGTAGGATCAAGTCCAAGTGATCTACACCTTTTTAAAACAGGTTCTCTATTAACTGCCATCTGTTATTATCTCCTTTTCCCTTTCATCAAACTCTTCTGCGTTTCGGTGGACGACAACCGTTATGCGGTACCGGGGTCACATCCTTGATACTCGTGACTGTCAGACCTGCCGCTGCCAATGCTCTGATGGCAGCTTCACGTCCCGATCCGGGACCCTTTACCATAACATCAACAGATTTCAGACCATGCACAAGAGCTGCTTTTGTTGCAGTTTCAGCAGCCATCTGTGCCGCATATGGAGTAGATTTCCTTGAACCTCTGAAACCAAGACCGCCGGCACTTGCCCATGAAAGAGCATTTCCCTCAGCATCCGTCAGTGTAACGATCGTATTGTTGAAAGATGACTGAATATGTGCCTGTCCGTGTTCAACGTTTTTCTTTACGCGCCTTTTAGTAACCTTTCTGGCGCCTGCCTTATTATTACCAGCCATTAAAACTAACCTACTTTCTTCCTAAAAAAATCCATAGTTAATAGTTACAACCAGATCACTTCTTCTTGTTCGCCACTGTCCTCCTGGGACCTTTGCAGGTCCTCGCATTTGTCTTGGTCTTCTGACCACGGCAGGGAAGACTCTTTCTGTGACGTATGCCCCTGTAGCATCCGATCTCCGTGAG
>JAFSWJ010000250.1 GCA_017444545.1 Lachnospiraceae bacterium | reverse complement strand
CATCATCGCTTCCGCTCTTCAATGATGCAAGTCTTTCCTGTGTGCAAAAGCAGTAGTAGGCCTCTCCTTTTTCCACAAGTTCCTTTGCATATTTCATGTAAAGGCCGTCACGTACTCTTTCCGACTGGACATAGGGACCGTACTGGCCGCCCTTTTCAGCTCCCTCATCATACTCAAGACCTGCTTTCTCAAGGGTCCTTTTGATGATATCAACGGCCCCCTCAACCTCTCTTTCCTGATCGGTGTCCTCGATACGAAGGATATAATCGCCGCCCTCATGACGTGCGATCAGGTAGGCATAAAGTGCAGTCCTTAAATTTCCGACATGCATCCTTCCCGTAGGTGACGGTGCAAATCTTGTTCTTACTTTTGTCATATTTTCTCCTTTTTGATGGTTTTATTATCTTTTTCTCCTGCGCCACCAGAGCACAACACCCGCAAGGAAGATGACAAGCGGCACAAGCACGGTGAATATCAGACTATATAATATCACAAAAGCATCGGGAATGGTAACATACTCGGTTCCGTAGCTTTTCACCGGGATCACGGGACCCGCCGATACCGGAGCCATATCCTTTGCGGCATCGCTTATCATGGTTATGTTTGCATCCCCCACAGCCCTTGAGGCATCATCGGTAAAGGCCATGGCACTTGAAAACAGGGCTATCTTTGTATCACCCTTTGTGATATAGGCTCCCACGGTAAAGGGTCCTTCGGTGTCTTCGTCTGCCTTTTCAAGACTGTCACCCTTCTTCAGATTGTTTTTCATGTAGGAATCCTGGGTTGTCCTCAGGATATCATTCACCTGCAGGGTCTCGTCACTGCTGTCCTCATCAACCGTTATCGCCTGTGAATATGGCATGAAGACGTATCTGTTCTGAAGCTTCACGGTTTTGGATGCCGGAGTATCGTACACCTCAGGAAGGAGATACAACGGATTGTCCCCGTAATAATGTCCCTTATCCGTATCCTCCACAAGTCCGCTGCTTATGGTCACTTTGTAATCCTTCAGCAGATTATTGAAATTTGTCAGCTTCTTTCCGTTTTCGCTGTAGCCTGAGATGATGACGGCTTTTCCTCCGTCCTTCAGATAATCAGTGACTTTTTTGCAATCCTCCTCCGTATAATCCTCAAGAGGCGCTGCTATCATCAATATATCACAGTCATCTATCTTTTCCTCAGTAAGGAGGTTTATCTCTTCCGGTTCTATGCCTGCTTTTTTCAGATAGGAAAACATCATCGAAAGCTCGGACATGCCAAACTCCCCGTGTCCCGAAACAACCTTCATGACGGTTTTTTCATCGCTTGTCACCCGTGCTATGGCTGAAATGATCTGACCCTCCGCATCTATACCCGTAACCGTCTCGGAAAAGGTCTGATAATCGATCTCGGTCTGAAACAGATCGGATGATGCCACCCTGACAGCATTTTCACCGCATACAACGATGAAATCCCCTCCAACCACGGTCTCATCGATATAGTCTGATGCAAACTGGGGATTTTTTGCCAGGTTCACATACTCAACACTGATATGATCGGAGTATTCTTCAAATCTGTCCAGGGTCTTTGCCACAGGCATCTCCACCCTGTCTTTTTCGGACATCACGTAGATCTTCACATCCTTTTCAAGCCCGTCAAGATACTCCTCAGACTCCTTTGACATGGTAAATACCCTGTTCTGTGAAAGATCATACTGCATCATATCATCAGGAAGCCGGAGCACCAGATAATTGACTCCCACAGCTGCGGCAAAGGCCACAAAGATTGCAGCAACACTGTAGGCCGAAAGCTTCACCGTCTGGGACGAGACGGCAAAACGCCTCTTCTGTATGCTTTCATATGTCAGGAAAAGAGCCAGTATGACAACTGTAAGATAATAAACCACCGCCCGGACATCAAGTATCCCGTTTATGAGATTGTCCAGTCTCTTTGCCATGTCAAAAAGAGACAGTATCCTTTTGATGACAGAAACACTGTCCGGCAGCAGGCTTGCAATGCCGTTCATCATGAAGGTGACAAAGAGGGTCGTAAAGGTGAGGACTGCCGCGATGATCTGATTTTCGGTCAAAGATGAGATGAAAAGTCCTATTGCCAGGCAGGCAGCTCCGAAAAGGAAGTACACAAGGACAGCCACATAGGATTCACTGTAGCTCACCTTCCCGAATATCCCCATTATCAGCGGATATATCGAAACCGTGATGACCGGTACCATAAAAATGACAAGCAGAGCCAGATATTTACCCATTATCATCGAAAAAAGCGGCATGGGCGAAGAAAGCAAAAGCTGGTCAGTCCTTGTCCTCTGTTCCTCCGATATGATCCTCATGGTCAAAAGTGGGGTTATAAAGAGAAATACCGCTATGGCGGAATTGACCGTAAAATTGACTGTGGGATAACCATCGGTCAGATTATAAGCCGTAAAATATATTCCGAGAACCAGCAGGTTCACTGCAATGAACAATGCTCCCGTGACCGAATACAGATATGAGCGAAGCTCCTTTTTCAACAATGCCTTCATTTTTCCGCCTCACTTTCCGAAACTTCATCTTCTTTCCCGTCCTCTTCACCGGAAGCCCCTTTTTCGACGGGATCAGTCTCTTCTTCTATCCGGTCAGTTGTTTCACCCTCTGTAAGCGCCAGATAGATATCCTCCAGAGAATCGGTTATGCTCCTCATCTCAAGTATGGGAAGCGATGCGCGCGCACAGGCAAAAAAGATCTGTTCCCTCAGATCCGTACCCTGAGGACAGCTGATGACGACATCCGCCGTATCCTCTGCATCTCCGGCTGTTTTTTCGATGTTTTGTTCTCCGCATATGTCTGAAAGCACCCTGCCGATATCCTCCATACTACCTTTGATAGTCAGCTCGATGCGTGTCTTTCCCTCTATGGATCCGCTGATATTTTCTGCCGTATCCGATGCCACAAGCTTTCCGTTTGAGATGATCAGGATATGATCGCAGACTGCGCTGATCTCCTGAAGGATATGTGATGAAAGAACTATGGTTCTGCCGGGCCTGAGGCTTTTGATCAGTTCCCTAATCTCAAGTATCTGCTTCGGATCAAGGCCCACCGTCGGTTCATCAAGGATGATCACATCGGGATAACCAAGGATAGCCTGAGCCAGTCCGACTCTTTGTTTATATCCCTTTGAAAGGTTTCTGATAAGCCTTTCGGATACATCGGATATCTTTGTCTTTTCCATCACATCTTCAACTGCAGATCTTCTTTCCTTTTTTTCAACTCCCTTCAGCTCAGATGCAAAAAGGAGATATTCCCTCACTGTCATATCGGGATATACGGGAGGGATCTCAGGCAGATAGCCTATGTTCTTCTTTGCCTTGTACGGCTCCTTTAAGATATCAAAGCCGTCGACCAGCACGGTTCCGCTGTTTGATGCCAGATAACCCGTCAAAATGTTCATGGTCGTCGATTTGCCCGCACCGTTCGGTCCGAGAAAACCGTAAATCCTGTCCTTTTCAAGCCTGAAGCTTATATTATCGACAGCCGTCTTTTTTCCGTATCTCTTTGTCAGTCCTTTAACTTCGATCAAGACAATCTCCTCCATATACATAAATTTAAAAAAAGCCAGCACATAAACCGCCTTACACTATGTCACTGCTATAGATATACTCCTAAAGTATGTCCTGTTTGTGAAATCAGATCCCCGAATAACCTTTAAGCCAATTTTTTTCATCCTCATCAAGGAAGGGCGACAGTGCATCATAAACCTCCCTCTGGTAAGCCTCATAGTACTGCCTCTGCCTGTCACTTAAAAGTGTTTTGTCAACAGCCCTGTCATCTATGGGAACCTTTGTAAGACTTTCAAAGGCGTAGAAATCCCCGTCTGATGTGGTCTCCTTTTTCTTTACCACCAGGATGTTTTCCGTCCGCACACCAAACTCCCCCGTCCTGTATATCCCGGGTTCATCAGATATGACCATGCCCGGCTCCAAAGGCACATCCCTTTCCGTGGCCTTCATCCTGATG
>JAFSWJ010000249.1 GCA_017444545.1 Lachnospiraceae bacterium | reverse complement strand
GGGTGACGGGAACCAAAGCTGAAGTTGAAACGATAGACAGGATATTCCTGATGGATCTTCATACCATGATCGAGGTGCAGCCGAAGATATTGAGGCGAAATGAAAGCTTCATGGATTCAAGGGGATTTCGTATCGTCAGATGTATCGATCTTTCCGAAAAGCACAAAAAAGAAGCAGAGATCCTGGTAAAAAACGGTGATGATGAAATAAAGCTCCTTTCCCCGTTTGACGGTATGGAACGGGATGAGGAAAACAGCTTTTTTGTCCTGGGCAAAGAGGATGACAGCATATACGGCTGGATGATCTGCAGAAAAAAGTATGAGGGCTGCGTGGAACTGGCAAGATTTTATGTTCTTTCCGACCGTCGGAAGTCCATGACGGGTCTTGATTTCGGCGGCTATGTTTTAAGGAGGCTTGAAAGGGTATATGACAGGGCGTGGCTGAAGGTCCTTCCGGAAAACGGACAGTTGTTGAGATTCATGAGAGGATTTTTCGGGCAGTGCATAACGGAAAGTATGGAAAAGCTGATCACCATGACGGGTCAGGCTTTTGAACCGTGAAATAAAAGACAGGGGGATGAAAAATACATGAAGTGGTCAAGGTACAGTCATTTTTTCAGATCAAAGAGAAACGGATATCTTTTGTACAATTCGGCATCGGGCTTTTTTCTGAAGGTCGAGGATGAAGGAGTAAAGGATATTGAGAATATAATAAAGGATCCTGAGGGCTTTGATTTCTCGGAAATGCCGGGGTTATATATGACTCTGAGGCGTGCGGGATTCATTGTGGAGGATACGACGGATGATGATTATTACAATATCCTCAAGATGAAGAGGATCTCTGCAAATTATGTCACGAGAACCCTGCTTTTGACCATTGCCGTTACGAGAAACTGCAATTTCAACTGTTCCTACTGCTATGAAGGAAACCGCACGGGCTATCCCATGTCAAAGGAGGTGGAGGACAAGCTGATGGATTTCATCGACCTTCACAAAAGAGAGGATCAGCTTGCGATAATCTGGTACGGCGGAGAGCCTTTGCTTGCCATAGACAGGATCAGGAGCATCGACAAAAGATTAAAGGAAAAGGGAAGAAAGTACAATGCGTTTCTCGTGACCAACGGATATCTTCTGACGGAAGATATCATAGCCGATCTGAATGACCTATCCATAAACAGGATCCAGATTACCCTTGACGGAAGCAGAAATACACACGATTCAAGAAGATACCAGGTCAGCGGGAAGGGCTCCTTTGATGTGATCCTTTCCAATCTGGAAAAGCTGATGGCATCGGATTATTCGGGGATAGTCAATATCAGGGTCAATGTAGACATGAGGAACAGGGATGAATACAAGGATGTGTATCATCTGATAAAGGAAAGATTCCCGGATACCTACGGAGACAGGATCTGGGTGTATCCCGGATATGTCAAAGGGGACGGACATCCCGATGCCAGCTGCTTTTTTGATTCGGTACTCACGGGAAAATTTGTCGCGGATCTGGCTGAAAATGACGAAATAAATGCAATGCCTCTGCTGCCTCAGAAAACAATGGGCGGATGTACATTGACCAAAAGATGCGCCTATGTAGTGGGACCCGACGGAGAACTGTATAAATGCTGGGATGACGTCGGGATCCCGGAAATGGTGGTCGGACATATAGACGATATGTCAAACTGGAACATGCCCCTTATAGCAAGGGGTATGACAGGGTGCTCCTATCTTGATTCACCTGTATGCAAAGAGTGCTTTTATTTCCCCGTATGCGACGGAGGCTGCCACAAAATCAGACTGAGAAATCTGATGGACGGAGGAGACCGTGACTGCTGCTCCTATTTCAGGGACAGCCTTGATGATCTGCTGGAGCTTCATTATGAACAGAAGATGAGAGCGGAAAAAAACAAAGCGGAGGAAAAGCGATCCGCAAATGAGCCGTGACCGGGGATATAGGATATCCGCAGATCAAAAGGCTTTACGAATGCCTTTATACGGATCCTGATTTTATTGAAAAACTTCAAAATGATCCCCGGGGTGTCGCAAATAAGCTCAGGATGGATTCCGATCCTGGACAGATCCTTGATACCGCGGAAAAGATAAAGACTCTTTCCGGAAACGAAAATCCCTTTATTTTTTATTATGGGGAAAGGATGCAGAAGGTCTCTGAGGAAATAACAAAAAAAACGGGACCGGACTGTTTTTTTGATAAGAGGCTTTATGAACTGGGACGGACAGTGAAAAACAGGATGTCGGTATCAAGCATTCGTATCAGACTCCATCCGAATGTGAGATATTATCCGATGATGTTTGAGCTGACACAGGGCTGCAGCCAGCATTGTCCTTTCTGCGGCTTTGATGCGAAGGAGCTTTCGGGGGTTTTTCGGTACAACTCAAAAAATTCTGTACAATGGAAGCAGATTCTTGGTATAATAAGGGATGTGGTCGGTCCGGCTGCCGGGATGGGAATCTGCTATTTTGCCACCGAGCCTTTTGACAATCCGGACTACGAGCTATTTATAAATGATTTCAGGGATGTATTCGGACGCACGCCGCAAACTACAACGGCACTTGGGCTGAAGGATCCGCAAAGACTGAGAAGATTTATAAGAGGTATCAGCAGTCATGATATGTATTGCGGAGCTGTCAGAATCTCGGTCAGATCGTTGGAAGAGTTCTACAGGGTGATGTCGGAGTATTCTCCCGAAGAACTTGCAGATATAGAGATAATATCCAACAATCCCGAGTCATCATCGCAGTATTCGGCTTCCGGAAGAAAGTATGGCAGGGAGGAAGGTTGTGCAGACTACAGCATTTGCTGCCTGGCAGGACTTCGGGTCAATATGGCTTCAGGCACTGTCTGCTTTGAAGAACCGGAGATGCCCGATAAAGATCATCCTACCGGTGAAAGGATATATGAAACTTTATCCTTTTCGGATGCATCTTCCTTTGAAAAGGCCGTGAGATATCTGACGGACAGGTATGCCTTTGACGGGATAAAAGACAATGACACCCTGTTTTTTGACAGATGTGTAAAGGTAGAGATAAACGGCAATGAAGTACTGCTTTCGGGTGACGGGGTGAGGCTTCATATGACCGGAAACAACCTGTTCATAGATGCCGTAAGGCTCATAAAGGATGAAAAGCTGTCGGCTGCAGAGCTTGCTGAAGGGCTGAATGTCTCGGGATTTGTAAAAGATATACTTTTTGAAAAACTTGTTCGTATATATAAAAAAGGATATTTAAGGATTCTGCCGGAAGGATGATCCGGATGAGAAGGGTACAAATAAATAATACACAAAATAAGGAGGTATCGGAAAAATGAGTGAATGGAGCAAGGAG
>JAFSWJ010000248.1 GCA_017444545.1 Lachnospiraceae bacterium | reverse complement strand
TGACCTTTTGCTGCTCCTTTGTGTATTCCATTATCTTTTCTTCAACCTTCTCTTTTTTCCTCTGTCGCATATTGACAGAAAACTGCAGTATTCACAAGGGGTTTTCCCGTTCAGATCATAGGGTTCCCTCCGGATGTCCCCCTCCACGACGGACTTTCTGAATTCCGATACAAGTCCGGATGTGTGCTCCATCATCTCTTTGATCTCTTCTTCGGACACGGCGCCGGACTGAGCCCTCACCTCTCCGTCCCTGTTTATGCGTACGGGAATGACAGCAGAGCTTCCCGCCGACCTGATATTTCTGTCAAAAGCGTCCAGAACCCTGTCATCAGCGTTCACTATACCTGACAGTTTCAGTTCCCTGTATATACGCAAAGCAACTTCTTCATCGGTAGTTCCGGGCTTTTCCTCGACCACCGGATCATCTATATGATAATAAAAGAGCCCCGCAGGATGGACCTGTGTCTCATCCCTTCCCGAAAGCTTCACCTCCATCTCCATGGCAGCCGACATGTAGATCACCAGCTGAAGGTCAAGACCGTACCATATCCTGTCGGAATCAAATTTTTTGTTTCCGGATTTGTAATCGATGATGTCTATATAAACATCCTGCCCGTCCTCATACCTGTCGATCCTGTCAATGAAACCCTTCAGTCCGTCACAGGCAAACTTTTTTTCAAAGGCAGAAGGAATGAAGGATCCCTGACGCGACTGAAATCTGAGGGTCTCAACCGTCCTTTTTGCTATCCTGTCTATCCTGTTTTTCATGTACGCATTTCTGGCGCTGCTCTCATAGAGGCTTTCGATCTTTTCGCTTCCGGCACCTGAAAGGATATCTTCCAGGATAGAAAGTGACTCCCCGTCGTCAACATTTACATATGTAAGATTTCTTTTTTCAAGCTCCCCGGAGTATTTTTTGAGAATGTCATGAAGCAGTGTCCCAATATCCCTTGCATCAAATTCAAAGTCGAACCTCTCCCGAAGTCTCAGTCCGTACTGCAGATAATGTGCATAGGCACAGGCCGCATACCTTTCCAGTTCGCTGGCGCTTTCAAACTTTGAGTTTCCGAAAAGAGCCTTTGCGGCAGCCTGTGAGAGTCTGTCGCAGGATATCATAAAATGCGAATCAACTATCCTTTTGCAATCCGGCTCATCCTTCAGTGCCCTGTAGAGAGGATAGGCTTTGCTGCTTTGTCCGATGAGCCTTGAAAACCTGATCAGAGCGTCTGATGCCGAATAGATATCATCATCCCTCAGACTGTCGTATTCCTTTATCGTTTCTCCCGGAAACAACCTCAGAGTTTCCTTCATAAAATATGACGGTTTCTGTACCGACCCGTCACCTGAAAGCGCGGAATACGAAAGATAAAGCCTCTCTGACGGCTTGAGGACATTCATATAATAATAGAATTTCCCCGTTGCGGCTTTTTCCGCGGCTGTGGGGGCAAGTTCATAATCATTGTCCTTTAAAAGCTGCCTGTCCATATCTGAGATGATCCCTCCCTTTGCCGGCGGGGAGGGGATATTGTTCTCGGAAAGTCCCATGATGAACAGTGCTTTTATATCACCAAAGCGGCTCCTTTCAAGATCACCCGCACTGACACAGTCATTTGACGGCGGGAGTGTGCCTACCTTTATCTCGGAAAGACCTGCTTCCAGGATCCCGGAATATTCTTCTATATCCATAACGGTATCGCCGACTACCGAAACTATCCTGTCAAAAAGTTCGATGATCTTTTCATAGATCTGTTCAAATTCCATCCTGCGGACCGGGTCACCTGTTTCCTCAAACTCTGCGGCACGCTCATCAAGATAAGCAGCCGAGGACAGTTTTTCCGTCATTTCATACAGCCTCGAGGTAAACTCTCCTGCCGGAGCGGATCCCCTGATCTCATAGACCGGTTCCAGCAGCTCAATGATGCGCTCCCTGACCCTGTCTGCAGCTTCAAGTGTTTCCTCCGTGATCCCCTCGTAGACTGCAGTGAATCTTTTTTTGTACCTGCCCATCCCCCTGATCCTGAAGGCCCTGATA
>JAFSWJ010000247.1 GCA_017444545.1 Lachnospiraceae bacterium | reverse complement strand
CCCTTGCGGATAACAGATTTTGAGTCTGTCTCGTCTGCCAATTCCGACATGCCGGCAAAATACTATAAAACATTTAGAATCCCAATGCCATTGGCCAGGTGCCGGCAGTGGGGCGCTGAACGTCCGGTGGACGTTCGCTTAGCGCCGACCGAAGCGGAGCGGAGACCTTGAACCCATACGCGGTTACCCACAACAGATTTTGAGTCTGTCTCGTCTGCCAATTCCGACATGCCGGCAACAAAGGAAATATAGCATAATAAAAAAAATTATGCAACGAAGTTTATGGTGTATTTTTGAAAAAGTTATGTTATCATATATCTTGTAAGATTATGTATCCATGTTGTTTTTATTATACAGGGAGGTATTGCTATGGCAGATATGGAGATAAAGGTAAACAGAAACCCGATACAGGTAAATAATATCAATACGGCTCCGGTACAGACAAGGGAAGTTGAAAAGGCTACTCCCAAAAAGACGGAGAATGAAGCTTTGCAGAACAAGCCCCTTGAGGATATCGAGGAGAGGCTTGAGGATGTGGTCTCGGTATCAAAGGACGGAGACACGGTCCAGGTGACCGAGGAGAGCAATGAGCGTCTCGAGGAGGATGCTTTCGGAAAGGTTGCGGTGAGGAACGAAAATGAACCTTCCGATGACAGAACAGGTACAGTCAGGGAAGAGACCGAAAATATCGAGACGGTCCGCGAAGTGGAAAATACCCGGGAGGAGGATGATGCCCGGAATGAAGCTGTTGACAGAAATCCCACCCGTGAAAGGCTTGAGGAAGCAGCAGATCAGACTAAACCCGATGCCGCAAAGGAAAGGCTTGAGGCACAAAAGGAAAGTGATGCAAGGCGCAAGGAGATCATCAAGGATATGATAAAGTCCGATGATAATGATAAGCGTGCCGACGAGATAAACGATGAAAAGAAAGAGGAGCAGGCAAGGCAGAATATCACCACCTACACCGGCTATACGGATGAGCAGCTCCAGAGGATGGTCCGCGAAGGACAGATCTCACAGAATGATTACAACAAGGAGATGGATGCCAGAAAGGATAGAACCGAGGCGGCCATCGAAAACAATAATGAATTTGCCAGGGATATGGCAGTGAACATCGCAGAGGAGGAACTGAACACAAGACAGGGCGAGGAACTTCGTACCGTCTTTTCCGAGGATTCCAATGATGTTCCCGATGCCGAAACCCGGGCAGAAGTACTTGATAAACTCCAGGACTTCACACTGGGTGCTTAGCGAGGTTTTTTCGAGCTTAGCACCGGTGCGAGGCGAAGTAATTAGCATTACACACCAATTTTAATATGAGCGTTTACAGAACATGAGTGATGTGTTTGGCGGTCTGCTGGATGCTATTGATGTTGATCTGCTTACCAGCGGCTTCAGAAGAAAATTTATCGGTCAGCTTGAAGTATACAAGGAGTATTTTTCCAGGAGCATAGAGCAATACAAAAAGAGGCAGGAGCTTACCTTTATGGAAAAGATCTCGCCCGGCTCCAAAAAGGAAAGAGAGGATACCGACAAAAGAATACTTTCCCAGCTGGTGGACTATATAGATCTGCTTGCGGATATCTATGAAAAATGCAGTTATTTCCTGCCTGACGAGGAAGCGGCAAAGGGTATCAGGGAAGAATATGATTTCCTGATGTCACAGTTGAATGACATGAAAAACGGCACCGACGATGAGGAGATGACCGGCTGGCTGCTTGACGGAGAAGCTGCAAATCAGGAAATGCTGAAAAGATGCTTTGCTGCGGAAAGGTCGGTCATAGATTCACTGACAAATCTCCATCATTTTCTGGTGGGAATCAAATCCATCAAAGCAGATGAATTCAAGGAATGGCAGAGAGCCAAGCTTATCCAGGACAGATGTGCGGAAAAGATCCTTGAGCAGAAGTTTGAGGGTGTCGACTGTATCGACTGCCTGAACCGGGCGCTCAACAGCATAGGCGAGGATACCTGGCAAAAGATGGACAAGGTATCCCAGAAGCTGATCGTGAGCGCGGAGATACTGCTTGAGAGGATACCGGCAAATTCCGATTTTGATTATGCTGCGGTATGCCTCACTGCGACAAAGGCTCTTGAGATAGAGATGGGAAAAAGATACTTCGTTGACTATATCACTTATTCCCATGACAACAACATCAGAAACCTCACCAGCGGCCTGATAAAGGACGGTGAGTGCACCAGATCCGAAGCGGAGTTTTCATTTGAATTTCTGGAGGGTATCACGGGATATACCGTTGATTCCCAGGGAAACATGAAGATCATCCCAAAATACAGCGGCGACAACATGGTCTTTCTGGATTATGCCTACAAGAATCTGACAAATACCAACTCAAAGCAGGACAGTGAAGAGATGGTCAGAAACCAGGTGTTTGCCGCAAATGTGATCAAGACCAATTTCAGGGACGCTGCAGCCCTTGGCGGCAGGCTTTCCTATAATGATGCAAGGGAATGCATGGATTACCTCATCGACGAGCAGCGCGCCTTCGGCATCATCCTCGAACAGTTCAAAAAATAGTGACAGGGGGACAGTCCCCCTGTCATCTCACATGAATAATATGTTCTTTTCTTTTTCACCGGATGCCGCGATGGTGATGCTGTCGTAGAATACATACATCTTTTGCACGCTGTTTTCGAGGATGTAGTAGTGCCTGACATAGGGCACGAGAAGTATGAGAAAAAGGATCGACAGGATCCCCAGACTGAAGACGGCCGTGATGACAAATGCCGCCATGGATATGACGGTAAAAAGCGCAAAGAAAAGTGTCACCAGCAGGTGGATGAGGCGTTCATGGGAAAAGAAGGATATCTGTGTTAGAAGCTCACCCTTCAGAAACTTCAGTTCTTCTTCGGGCAGCTCAGATATCCTGATACCCTCAAGATACTTCAGGTAGCGTTTTATCCTTCTTTCCATCATTTCCTCCACATTTATACTTTGACCCGGACCTTATTGTATGTTATCATATTAGGACTTAAAGGGAAATCCACATATTAAGGAGGTAGTTTTAGATATGGGTGTTGAAAATTGCAGAAAATGCGGCAAGATCTATAATTATGTCAATGGTCCGCACATCTGTCCTGATTGCAGGAAGGCACAGGAAGAGGATTTTAACAAGGCAAAGGAATATATCCGGAACAATCCCAATACGACAGTAGCGGCAGTAGCTGAAGCCTGCGAGATCGAGGTGGGACAGATCAGGCAGTGGCTTCGCGAAGAGCGTCTGGTATTCGGATCGGTAGAAGGTTCGGATCTGACCTGCGAAAACTGCGGAACAAAGATCCTTTCGGGACGCTTCTGCGAAAAGTGCAAGCAGGATGTGGCGAGAGGACTTGGAAATGCGATAGCAAAACCCGAGGCACCCAAGCCCGAGCCCAAAAAGGAATTCGGCGGAAACAAGATGAGATTCCTGAAATAATAATACGTATAAAGTCAGGGGAAATGGTTCTTCCATTTCCCCTGATCTTTTTTTTCAGGGGTCGGGGGCGGAAATGTCTCATCCATTGACAACGCAGGTCCGTTGACCTATACTGTAAAAGCACAAGATATTGTGTTTTGGGTGACATAACACCACAAGAAATGCTGTTTGTTCTTATTATGGAGGTAAAAATGGAGAGCACAGATCAGGTCGACTATTCCCAAAAGTACAGACCCGCAAAGGATGTCAGGGTAATAAAAAAGGATGGAACACTTGAAAAGTTCAATATCCAGAAGGTTTTGGACGCGGTGGCAAAGAGTGCATACCGTGCGCTGACACAGTTTTCCGAAGAGGAAAAGGTCTTTATCTGCGAAAGGGTCATCAAAAAGATTGATGATGACGGCGCGGAAAAGATACCCATAGCCATGATGCACAATATAGTCGAGAGCGTGCTCGAGGAGGTTAAGCCCATCGTGGCAAAAAGCTACAGGGATTACCGTAACTACAAGCAGGATTTCGTCAGGATGATGGATGAGGTCTACAGGAGGAGCCAGTCCATCATGTATGTGGGTGACAAGGAAAACTCCAATACGGATTCGGCTCTGGTCTCCACAAAGAGATCCCTCATCTTCAATCAGTTCAACAAGGAGCTTTATCAGAAATTTTTCATGACCACAGAGGAGCTCCAGGCCTGCCGTGACGGGTATATCTATATCCATGACATGTCGGCCAGAAGGGACACCATGAACTGCTGTCTCTTTGACGTGGAGCATGTGCTCAAGGGCGGCTTTGAGATGGGAAATATCTGGTACAACGAGCCAAAGACCCTTGATGTTGCCTTTGATGTCATAGGAGATATCGTGCTTTCCGCAGCAAGCCAGCAGTACGGCGGTTTCACCGTTCCTTCCGTGGAGCTGATCCTTGAACCCTATGCGGAAAAATCCTACGAAAAATACAGAAAGAAATACATGGACCTGGGCATCGATGAAGAGAAGGCGGCAGAGGTTGCCCTTGCCGATGTCAAACGCGATTTCGAGCAGGGCTTCCAGGGCTGGGAATACAAGTTCAATACGGTGGCATCAAGCCGTGGTGATTATCCCTTCATCACCGTGACTGCGGGTACAGGCACCGGCAGATTTGCAAAGATGGCGACCATAACCCTTCTCAATGTCAGAAAGGGCGGAGAGGGCAAAAAGGAATGCAAAAAGCCCGTGCTCTTCCCCAAGATCGTATTCCTTTATGACGAGAACCTTCACGGTCCCGGAAAGGAGCTGGAGGATGTGTTTGAGGCGGGGATAGAATGCTCCGCAAAGACCATGTATCCCGACTGGCTGTCTCTCACCGGAGAGGGATACATCGCAAGCATGTACAAAAAATACGGAAAGATCATATCCCCCATGGGCTGTAGAGCATTTCTGTCACCCTGGTATGAAAGGGGAGGCATGCATCCTGCAGATGATGATGATGTTCCCGTTTTTGTGGGACGCTTTAATATAGGCGCGGTTTCCCTGCACCTTCCCATGATACTTGCAAAATCCAGACAGGAGAGCAGGGATTTCTACGAGGTGCTTGATTATTACCTAAACCTCATCAGGCAGCTCCACATCAGAACCTATGCTTATCTCGGAGAGATGAGGGCATCAACGAACCCTCTGGCATACTGCGAGGGAGGCTTTTACGGCGGACATCTGGACATTCATGACAAGATCAAGCCGCTCTTAAAGGCTGCCACCGCTTCCTTTGGCATCACTGCCCTAAACGAGCTTCAGGAGCTCTACAACGGCAAGTCCATTGCCGAGGACGGACAGTTCGCCCTCGATGTGCTGGAGTATATCAACAAAAGGATAAACGAGTTCAATGAGGAGGACGGAAACCTCTATGCCATCTACGGAACTCCCGCCGAGAACCTCTGCGGTCTCCAGGTGAAGCAGTTCCGCAGGAAATACGGGATCATTGAAAATGTCTCCGACAGGGAATATGTTTCAAATTCCTTCCACTGCCATGTGACCGAGGATATGACCCCCATCGAAAAACAGGACAGGGAGTACAGATTCTGGGAGCTGTCAAACGGCGGCAAGATCCAGTATGTCAGATATCCCGTTGATTATAATGTTGGTGCGGTCAGGACGCTTGTCCGCCGTGCCATGGAGATGGGACTCTACGAGGGCATCAATCTGTCCCTTGCCTATTGCGACGACTGTGGACATCAGGAGCTTTCCATGGATGTCTGCCCCGTATGCGGCTCAAAGAACCTGACCAAGATCGACCGCATGAACGGTTACCTTTCATATTCAAGAGTCCACGGCGACACCAGATTAAATGATGCCAAGATGGCAGAGATCAAAGAGAGGGTGAGCATGTGAGATACCATAATATCACCCATGACGATATGAAAAACGGAGACGGTCTGCGCGTTGTGCTCTGGGTCGCAGGCTGTTCGCACAACTGTCCGGGCTGTCAGAATCCCGTGACATGGGATCCAAACGGCGGTCTTCCCTTTGACGAGGCGGCAAGGGAGGAGATTTTTGACCAGCTTTCAAAGAACTACATCTCGGGCATAACCTTTTCAGGCGGCGATCCCCTCCATGTGATGAACATACAGGAGGTCAGGAGTCTGGCGGCGCAGATAAAGGAGGAGTATCCCTCAAAGACCGTGTGGGTCTATACCGGGGAGACCTTTGAAAACATAAAGGATGATCCTTTGATGAAGTACACGGATGTACTGGTGGACGGACCCTATATGCAGGAGCTTGGGGACAATACCCTGCGCTGGAAGGGCAGCAAAAACCAGCGTGTCATAGATGTGCAGGAGACCCTTCAGACAGGCAGCATCGTGCTGCATTGTCCGGAGTACTAACAAAAACCGGTAACCGGAGCGCTCCGCACTTTCGTGGGACTTATGACCCGGATATAACAAAAACCCAAGTCGGCCGGTCTCCCGTCAGTTGACTCCTAGCAATGCTAGGTGGGTTGCCACCGTCCTGCTTTCTGCCTTCCACTCTCGCTTTCGCGCCCGGGCAAGCCCGGATGGAGGCCTGGCATATACAGGAGCTGAGTTATGCGTCCCATTTAAAGTATCTGTAGGTTCAAATAAAACGGGAGGTATCGAACCACTCAGGCTTTGGTAAGATTATACGGGAAATATTGCTTCTTTTCAAGATGTAGGGTTTGTGGTAGAATGTAAATCTGTGCGGGTTGACAGATCCGCTGCACAATATTAAGGAGGAAAGAAATGAAGCACATCAAGACTCTTAATACGGCTGATTACAGAAAGAGCACCGCAAAGGGCGGATGCGGCGAGTGCCAGACATCCTGCCAGTCTGCATGCAAGACTTCATGCACTGTGGGAAACCAGTCCTGCGAGAACAAAGACAGATAATAAAGACATGATCCACAGGTACAGGAATAACGGTTACAACATCGTTCTGGACGTAAACTCCGGAGCCGTGCATGTGGTTGATGACATCGTATATGATCTGATCCCCTTTATGGAGGAGGATCAGGATGTCTCCGATGATGAGCTGATAAAGGCTGCGGGGTCCGGCTATGATGCAAAAGAGATAAAGGAAGCTGCAGACGAGATCAGGACTCTGGCAAAGGAAGGCACCCTTTTTTCAAAGGATGTATTTGAGCCATATATCGAAAGTTTCACAAAGGCAAAAAACGAAAAGCCTGTGATCAAGGCACTTTGTCTTCACATCGCTCATGACTGTAACCTGAGGTGCGCCTACTGCTTTGCCGGAGACGGCGAATATCACGGCAGAAAGGCTCTCATGAGCTATGAGGTCGGGAAAAAAGCTCTCGATCTTCTGATAGCATCTTCCGGAAACCGCGTCAATCTTGAGGTGGATTTTTTCGGTGGAGAGCCCACATTAAATTTTGATGTGGTAAAAAAGCTTGTGGAGTACGGCCGGAGCCGTGAAAAGGAGTGTAATAAAAGATTCCGTTTCACCCTTACCACCAACGGGCTGCTCCTTGATGAAAAGATCCTGGATTTTGCAAACAGCGAAATGGGAAATCTGGTGCTTTCCATCGACGGACGCAAAGAGGTCAACGACCGCTGCAGACCCACCGCGGGAGGAAAGGGCTCCTATGACGTGATAATGCCGAAATTCAAAAAGGCGGCGCAGTCGAGAAACCAGACAAACTATTATGTCAGGGGAACCTACACCCACTATAATACAGACTTTGCAAAGGATGTCCTTCATCTTCATGATGAGGGCTTTGAACAGATCTCGGTGGAACCGGTGGTCAGTGATCCGAAGGAGCCGTATGCGATAAAGGATGAGGATATCCCCGTTCTGCTGGAGCAGTACGACATCCTGGCAAAGGAGATCATCGAAAGGAGAAGGAACGGAAGGTTCATCAATTTCTTTCATTTCATGATCGACCTTGAGGGCGGACCCTGTGTCGCAAAAAGGCTTTCGGGCTGCGGTGCGGGTACGGAGTATCTGGCTGTGACACCCTGGGGTGATCTCTATCCCTGCCATCAGTTTGTGGGCAATGAGGATTTCTGCCTCGGAAATGTGGATGAGGGGATCAAAAACACGGAGCTTGCATCGAAATTTGCAGCCTGCAACGTATACACGAAAAAGGAATGCAGGGACTGTTTTGCAAAGTTTTACTGCTCCGGAGGCTGCATGGCAAATTCCTATCATGCCACGGGCGATATAAACGGCAATTACGAGACCGGATGCATATTGCAGCGCAAGAGGATCGAATGCGCGATCATGATCAAGGCTGCTTTGAGTGAAGAATGATAATTATATTGACCAGGTAAACCTGAAGTCTTCGGGCGCAAACAGGGAGCCCCAAAATATAAAAAACTGATTAAGAAACAGGAGAGTAACTATTATGAAAAAATCGACATCGGCAATTTTGTTGGTAATCCTTCTGGCGATCATAGGCGGACTTGCATATCCGTCCTATCTCATAGTCAGGGATACGATGAACACACCCGGACAGGGCAACTCCATCAAGCTCGGACTTGACCTTGCGGGAGGCGTGAGCATCAAGTATCAGGCCACCGGAGAAAAGGCCCCCTCTACCGAGGATATGGCAGACACCATATACAAGCTCCAGCAGAGGGTTGACGGATATTCGACCGAGGCTCTGGTATATCAGGAGGGAAGCGACCGTATCAACATCGAGATCCCCGGAGTCAGTGATGCGAACCAGATCCTTGAGGAGCTCGGAAAGCCCGGATCCCTCTACTTCATCTCACAGACCGGCAGTGACGGAAGCGAGAATTATAAATTAAACGGAATGACCTATGAGCTGACAAAGAGTATCAAAGAGCTCGAGGAGGACGGTTCCATAGTCTGCAGCGGTACGGATGTCATCTCATCGGAGGCAGGCTCCATCAACAAGAACGGACAGAGAGAATATGTCGTAAACCTCACCTTCAATGATGCCGGAACAAAGGCATTTGCGGATGCCACCACAAAGGCATATTCAAAGGGAGAGACGATAGGTATTTATTATGATGATGCTTTCGCATCGGTTCCCGTGGTAAATGAGCCCATAACGGGCGGACAGTGCCAGATCTCCGGACAGGATGATTATGAAGAGGCAAAAAGACTTGCTTCCACCATCAGGATCGGTGGTCTCAAGGTTGAGCTTGAGGAGCTTTCATCATCGGTTGTCGGAGCGCAGCTTGGATCAAAGGCCATTCAGACATCTCTTGTGGCTGCAGGCATAGGCATCTGTGTCATCATCCTTTTCATGCTCATCATCTACTGGATGGCAGGTGTGTCGGCATCCCTTGCCCTCATCGCCTATACAGAGATCATCATATGTCTCCTCGGAGCATTTTCAATAACCCTTACCCTTCCGGGTATAGCGGGTATCATCCTTTCCATAGGGATGGCAGTTGATGCCAATGTTATCATCTTTGCCCGTATCAGGGAGGAGATAGCCGAAGGAAAAGAGGTCGGCGCTTCCATCAAACAGGGCTACAGCAAGGCACTTTCAGCCATCATCGACGGAAACGTGACAACCCTCATCGCTGCAGCGATCCTCGGTATCAGGGGTACAGGTACGGTCAAGGGCTTTGCCGTGACGCTGGCACTGGGTATCGTGATCTCGCTTTTCACCGCCCTTGTTGTCACAAGGCTTTTCATGAACTCCTTCTTCGGACTTGGCGTGAAGGATGTGAAGTTCTACGGAAAGGCAAAGGAAAGAAAGCCTATCGATATCACCGGAAAGAAATTCGTATACTTTGCGATCTCCATCATCCTCGTGATCTCAGGTCCCGTGTTCATGGCAAGGAATGCTTCATCCATCGGACACATCCTGAACTTCTCACAGGAGTTCCTCGGAGGTACATCTTCCACAGTGGATCTTGGAAAGGATTATACTGTAGAGGAGCTTGAAAGCGGAGTCGGAGCAGCAGTTGCAAAGGTAAATGACGGCAATGCGCCGCTGATCTCAAAGGTTGCGGGAACTACCCAGGTGGTCATCAAGACCAAGACCCTGAGTCTTCCCGAAAGAGAGCAGTTCAATGAGATCCTTGAAAAGGATTACAACGTGAGCGAGGATGACATCCAGATGGAGACCATATCCTCCACTATCAGCTCGGAGATGCAGCGTGATGCGGTTCTTGCAAGTGTTATCGCCCTGCTTTGCATGCTCGTATACATATGGTTCAGATTCAAGGAT
>JAFSWJ010000246.1 GCA_017444545.1 Lachnospiraceae bacterium | reverse complement strand
GTCCGGGAGTAGGTGTGAGGCTGGAAAACACATATGATCTTATTATGCGGATACTTCTTTGCGGCCGTCAGTGTTGCCCTGATCTCCGTGGGATGATGGGCATAATCATCTATAATGGTAAAGCCGTTTTTCTTTCCCTTGAATTCAAAGCGTCTGTCGGTTCCGGAAAAGGCTTTGAGAGCCTTTCGGATGCTGTCAAAGGGGATGCCAAGCAGCCTTGCCGCAGCGATGGCAGCACAGGCGTTTGACACATTGTGCTCCCCGGGAACGGAAAGAGAGAAGGTTTCTCTTTTTCCTTCAATATCTGCGGTAAAGGAGGGATGGCCAAAGTCATCATAGGTTATGCCTGACGCAGATACGTCAAAGCCCTCTCCGATCCCGTAGGTGACCACCCTGCAGGAAAGCTCGCCGGTGATCCCTGCAAGATCCGGGATTTGTCCGTTTATGATGAGGGTTCCGTCATACGGCAAAAGCTTTGCAAAGGCAGTGAAGGAGTGCCTGATGTCGTCAAGATCCCTGAAAAAGTCCAGATGATCTGCATCGATATTCAATATGACAGCGATCTTTGGAAAGAAGCTCAAAAAGGAATTTGTGTATTCACAGGCCTCCATGATAAAGTATCTGTCGGAGCCGATCCTGAAATTCCCCCCGATGGACGGCAGGATACCGCCGATGGAAGAGGTCGGATCGCAGCCGGAATCCAGCAGTATCTGGGTTAGCATGGAGGTTGTGGTGGTCTTGCCGTGAGTGCCTGCAACAGCCACCGGCAGCTCATACTGCTTCATGACCTGCCCCAGAAGCTCCGCTCTGGTTATTACGGGAATGCTGCGGTTCTTTGCCGTCAGTATCTCGGGATTGTCAGCTGCAATGGCAGCGGTCACCACAACAACACCGGTATCATCGGGTATGAAACCGAGGCTTTGATCATAGCATATCTTTGCACCCTGATCTTCAAGTTCCCGTGTCAGCTCCGATGGAGCCCTGTCAGAACCCGAAACCTTTGCGCCCCTGAACAGCAGCAGCTTTGCCAGCCCGCTCATGCTGATCCCTCCGATTCCTATGAAATGTACACTCAGCGAGCTTATATTATCAAAATCCACGTTAAACATGTGTAATACCGTCCTGTCTGTTGAATAATAAATCCTGTTCTTTCTTTAATATATGTCATCCGCGCTCTTGTTGCAAGGGACTATGTAAAATGATATACTTTACCCTGTATGTAAAGGGGAAAAAACAGGCATGAACACGAAAAAGATCATAGTCACAGGCTGTAACGGACAGCTTGGAAAAGCCGTAAACAGGCTTTTTGCCAAAGATGACACATACGAGCTTGTAAATACTGACATAAATGCAGACTTAAAGCTTGACATCACAGACGTGGAAAAGGTCACCTCTTTTGTAAAGGAGATCTCTCCGTATGCCGTGATCAACTGCGCAGCCTATACCGCCGTGGATAAACAGGAAAACGACGTCGATCTGTCCTACAGGATAAACGCCATAGGTGCAAGAAACCTTGCCATTGCCTCAAAGGACAGCGGAGCGAAGCTCGTACATATCTCCACTGATTATGTATTTCCCGGAGACGCAAAAAAACCCTATATCGAGTTTGACCCCACGGGTCCGAAAAGCGTGTACGGCAGGACAAAGCTTGCCGGCGAGGAATTCGTGAAGCAGATGACGGATGCCTTTTTTATAATCAGAACGGCATGGCTGTATGGTGACGGCCACAATTTTGTAAAGACCATGCTGAAGCTTTCGGAAAACCATGACGAGGTAAGCGTTGTCGATGACCAGCTGGGTACGCCCACGAGCGCTTCTGAACTTGCAAAATGCGTGAAGTATCTTCTTCCCACGGAAAACTACGGTCTCTTTCACGGAACCTGTGAGGGAGATACGAACTGGGCGGACTTTGCCGAAAGGATATTTGCCCTTTCGGGAAAAGATACAAAGGTAAAGCATGTGACATCCGGAGAATACGAAAAGATGAACCCGGCATCGGCAAAAAGACCGGCATATTCGATATTGGACAACTACATGCTCAGGCTGACAACGCAGTTTTCATTTGCACCCTGGCAGGAGGCACTTGAAACCTATATCAGGGAGGATCTTGGATAATGATAAATCCCGGAAGACTTGACAGGGGATACGAAAAATACTCCGGAGAATATGAAAAGAAAGCTCTCGAAGTGCTCCGTTCGGGCTGGTATGTGCTGGGACGGGAGGTTGAAGCTTTTGAGCAGGAGTTTGCTGCTTTTGTCGGAACAAAGTACTGCGCAGGCGTGGCAAACGGACTTGATGCCCTGTATCTGGCTTTTCGCACTCTGGACGTAGGAAAGGGCGACGAGGTCATAGTACAGGCAAATACCTATATCGCAAGTGTGATGGGTATCACGATGAACGGCGCGACGCCTGTTTTTGTGGAACCGGATGAGTATTTCGGGATAGATCCGGCAAAGATAGAGGAAGCCATCACAGAAAAAACAAAGGCTGTCCTGGCAGTCCATCTCTACGGTCTTTCCTGTGACATGGAAAAGATAAGCGGTATATGCAGAAAGCACGGGCTGAAACTGGTGGAAGACTGTGCACAGTCTCATGGAGCGGCTTTTAACGGCAAAATGACAGGGTCATTTTCGGATATAGCCTGCTTTTCTTTTTATCCCTCAAAAAATCTGGGGTGTTTCGGTGACGGCGGTGCCATAGTCACTGACAATGAGGAGTACCTCCAAAAGATAAAGATGCTCAGAAACTATGGGAGTGCAAAGAGATACTATAATGATGAGGTAGGCGTTAATTCCAGGCTTGACGAACTTCAGGCAGGACTCCTGCGGGTGAAGCTTTCTCATCTGGAGGAACTGAACAAAGAAAGG
>JAFSWJ010000245.1 GCA_017444545.1 Lachnospiraceae bacterium | reverse complement strand
TCATCGCACTACGGTTCTATGACCGTTTCACTCCTTTCAGGGCGTTAAACAGGATTATCGCTGTTTTGGGAAGCGCTGCAAACAGGATTGTGGAGAGGCAGGACAAAAGGGTGGTGGAAACACAGCTTCCGAAGGCATCAAAGCTGTACATGAGGGAGAATCTGGTGACTGCCGATCTGCCTGTCATAGAATACAGGAGAAAACGGTATGAACTGAAAAACAGTGAGGAATAGAGAGAATGGGACAGGGGACGTATCTGTGTCCCATATATCCAAATCCCCTTTTTTGGATTATAATGAAATGCTGTTATTATCAAAATTTTCTTTGACAGGGAGGAATGAAAAATGAAGTTCTACAGATGTGAGCATTGCAAAAATATCATCATGAAGTTAAACGACAGCGGTGTACCCGTGGTCTGCTGCGGGGAGCCCATGAAGGAACTGGTGCCCGGGGCAACGGACGGGGCTTTGGAAAAGCATGTGCCGGCAGTTTCATTTGAGGGAAATACCGTGACCGTAAAGGTTGGAGAGGCAGAGCATCCCATGCTTGAGGAGCATTTCATTCAGTTTGTCGTGCTTGAGACTTCAAACGGATTTCAGACAAAGTACTTAAAGCCCGGTGAAAAGCCTGAGGCGGTCTTTGTCCTTCCTGACGGCGAAAAGGCTGTCGCTGTCTACGAATACTGCAACCTCCACGGCCTGTGGGTGAAGGAGATCTGAAAAAAACATGGGCATTTATATGCTGAAAAAGATCAACTACATACTTGACCGGGGACAGAAGTTCAGGCTGTTCATCCTGATGCTCGTTATCATCGGAGGGGCCTTCCTTGAAACTCTGGGAGTTTCTGCGGTGCTGCCCCTGGTCAATATAGTCACAAACCCTGAGGTGATCCATACCAACAGGTATTTCAGTATGGTTGGGCGGGCTCTCGGGATCAGTGACGTGCGGACCTATGTCCTGGTGGCGGCCCTGGCCCTCATAGTGGTGTATATCGTAAAGAATGTTTACATCCTTTTCATGTACAATCTCCAGTACCGCTACACCTTCAATAATCAGAGAAGGGTGTCCTACCGCATCATGCAGTGCTATCTCAGCCAGGAGTACCTCTTTCATGTCGATCACAATGTATCGGAGCTCATCAGGAACTGCTCAAGTGATGTTAACGGTTTTTTTGTCGTGGTGCTCTCAGTGATCCAGCTGGTGACAGAGGGCTGTACCTGTGCCTTTCTCGTTGCCTTCCTTTTGATGCAGGATGTGGCAACCACCGTCATGATCCTTGTTCTGATGGCGCTTTTCACCCTTGTCGTGCTGGGGATATTCAGAAAGAAGCTGACACAGTATGGCCAGAGAAACAGAACCCTTTCCGCTCTCACCTCCAAATGGCTGCTTCAGGCATTTCAGGGGATCAAGGATATCAAGGTCGCAAACAAGGAGAAATACTTCCTTGACAGCTATGATGACAGCTACAAAAAACAGGTTTCGATCCAGAGGCGCCAGTCCGTTCTGTCCATTGCGCCCCGTCCCATCATGGAGACCGTGTGTATCTGCGGTCTGCTGGGTTTCATCGCGCTGCGTATTTACATGGGCGGAGAGATGACCGAGTTTGTCCCTGTCCTTTCTGTTTTTGCGGTGGCAGCCATCAGGATGCTGCCCTCCTTTAACCGTATCAGCGGCTATGTGGGCACCATCATGTTTAATAAACCCTCCCTGGAGTCCGTATACGAGGATCTGAAGTCCATCGAAAAGCTCAGGCAGGCGCTGGAGCAGGATAATGAAGATGAGACCGTCATAGAGCTGGAAAAGGGTATCCGATGTGAGGACATCACCTTTGCCTATCCTTCAAGACCGGAAAAGACCATTGTTGACGGTGTTTCTCTTGAAATACCCAAAAACAGATCCGTGGCCCTCGTCGGTCCGTCAGGTTCCGGCAAGACCACTCTGGCTGATATCATCCTTGGTGTATTAAAGCCCGGAAAGGGGCATATCTATGCCGATGACATCGACGTATACGGGCATCTTCACGCCTGGTATTCCATAGTCGGCTATATCCCTCAGGCTATCTACATGATCGATGATACGGTCCGCGCAAACGTTGCCTTCGGTGTCGCACCGGAGGAGATCGATGATGATGACGTGTGGCGTGCCCTGAAGGAGGCCCAGCTTGACGAATTTATCAAGGACCAGCCCGAAGGTCTTGATACGAACATAGGAAGCATGGGTGTGAAGCTTTCAGGCGGGCAGCGGCAGAGGATAGGCATTGCCCGTGCCCTCTACAGGGATCCGAAGGTTCTCATCCTTGATGAAGCGACCTCGGCCCTTGACACGGACACCGAGACTGCCGTCATGGAGGCCATCGACTCCCTTGCCGGCTCCAAGACCATGATAATAATAGCCCACCGCCTCACAACCATCCGCAACTGCGACATTATCTATGAGGTGAAAAACGGAAAGATCACGCAGAAAACGAAGGAGGAGCTGGGGATCTGAAGCGTACACGGCGCCGGGCGGTTTTATTATACTGACAAGACAC
>JAFSWJ010000244.1 GCA_017444545.1 Lachnospiraceae bacterium | reverse complement strand
CCAAAACAGAGAACCGTCCCCCTGAATCGAGAACCGTCCCCCTGAATCGCCGCGGTTTGACTAAACCGCGGAATAGGTTTTATACTATATTTTGTGTTGTTTTATAATAAGGTAACAATATTTGGGAGTGTAATTAATGGCTGATGAAAAGAGATTTGCGGTTCTCATAGACATAGAGAATATTTCTTCAAAATATACCGAGCTCATACTTAATGAGGCGAGCAATTACGGAAATATCACCATAAAGAGAGCCTATGGTGACTGGACCAGGCTGAATTCCTCGACCTGGAAGGAAAAACTGCTCGACAATTCCATCATTCCGATACAGCAGTTCAACAATACGGTGGGAAAGAACTCGTCTGATTCGGCACTTATCATCGACGCTATGACCATATTGTACAAGGGAAACGTAGACGGTTTTTGTCTGGTTTCAAGCGACAGCGATTTCACCAGGCTTGCCGCGACCCTCAAGGAAGAGGGCAAGATGGTCGTGGGAATGGGCGAATCAAAAACCCCCAATGCCCTGAGAAAGGCCTGCGACAATTTCAAGATGCTGGATCTTTTGTACAAGGAAGCCGATGCCGAGACAAAGACCGGAAAGAAGGGCACGGCAAAGACTGATGAAAAGGCAAAGACGGGAACAGCAAAGAAGCCGTCAAAGACCAGGCTTTCCACCATCGAAAAGGCCATCAGGCAGATAATAGAAGCGAAGGGCGAGGAGGATACCATCAATATCGGAGAGCTGGGACAGCACCTGACGAGAAGGTATCCTGATTTTGATACGAGAAATTACGGCTCGTCCAAGCTGTCAAAATTCCTGGAGCAGTTTGATTCCCTCAAGCTTGAAAAGGAAGGCTCCACGGTGCATGTCGGTCTGAAAAATGTTTGAGGACTGTATCCTCTATGAGGACGGATCGATCATAGTCATAAATAAGCCGCCGTATTTTCCGGTCCAGAGTGCAAAGGCAACCCGTCCCGACTGCGTGACGGCCCTGAAAACTCTTTTGAAGGAAAGAGACGGGCTTGAAGGCGAGCCCTATATCGGACTGATACACAGGCTTGATGAGCCGGTGGAGGGGATAATGGTCTTTGCAAAAACAAAGGAAGCGGCCGGGATCCTTTCAAAGGAACTGGCAGACGGCGGTTTTTCAAAGAGATATACGGCAGCGGTACTGCCAAAAAATGACGGACTGCCGCTTTCAGGGGTCCTTGTGGATCACATCCTGACTGACAAAAGAACGAATACTTCAAGGATAGCAGGGGCCGGGACAAAGGGCGCAAAGGAAAGCCGTCTTGAATACGAAACAATAGGAGAGATCACCGGAAAGGACGGAGAACGACTCCGTCTGCTTTCGGTTTTATTATACACAGGCAGACATCATCAGATCAGGGTGCAGTTATCCGGTGCAGGGATGCCCATAGCAGGAGACAGAAAATACGGGGATGCATGCCCGACGCTGCCGCTCTGCCTTGCTTCGACAGACCTTTCATTTTCGCATCCCGATACAAAGAAGGTGATGACATACAGCATCAGCCCCGTGTTTTTGGAAAAAACAGGCAGACCCGTAATCTGACGATACAGAACAGGAGACAGATATGGATATGTACAAATGGGTGGAGGGACTCTCCGAAAAGGAAATGAAGCGTATCTACATGCTGACCATGACCCCTACCCTTCATACCAGAGGTATTTTCAGTGATGTGACGGCAGACTACGTCTCACCTTTGGAGCCTGAACCCTACAGCCATCTGACCATCAGGTTCAGGGCGGAAAAGAACAATCTGAGCCATGTGTTCCTGGTATACAAGGAAGACAGGATACTGATGGATCTGGCCGAAAGCGAGGGGCTGTTTGATTATTATGAAGCAAAGATAACCATAGACAATGCTCCCGTCAGGTATCACTTTTATTTTGAAAGCGGAAGGACAAGAGCCTTTTATGACAGAAGGGGCGTGGTAAAGGATGAACAGGAGTACTTTGATTTCTGCATCTATCCGGGATTTTCCGTGCCTTCCTGGAGCAGGGGCGCAGTCATATATCAGATCTATACGGACAGGTTCTGCAACGGTGATCCGTCAAATGATGTTCTCGACAGGGAGTATTATTATATAAACGGCTACAGTGAGCATGCCGAAAACTGGGAAGATCTGCCCCACGAAATGGATGTCCGCAGGTTCTACGGCGGAGACCTCAAGGGTGTCATGGACAAGCTCCCGTATCTCAAAAGCCTGGGCATAGATGTCATCTATTTTAATCCTCTCTTTGTTTCACCCAGCAATCACAGATATGACATACAGGATTACGATCATATAGATCCGCATATCGGAAGGATAGTGGAGGATGGCGGAGCGCTGCTGCCCGAAGGGGTGACGGATAACCGCGAGGCGGAAAGATACAAAAGAAGAGTCACTTCCATGGCAAATCTGGAAGCCAGCAACGCCCTTTTTGCCGAACTGACGGCAAAGTGCCATGAGCTGGGCATCAGGGTGATCATAGACGGCGTCTTCAATCATTGCGGCTCCTTCAACAAATGGCTTGACAGGGAAAGGATATACGAAGGTGCGGCAGGCTTTGAGCCCGGTGCCTATGTCACGGAGAACAGTCCCTATCACGATTTCTTCAGGTTCCACGGGGGAAGCTTCCCATACAACGGAACCTATGACGGGTGGTGGGGCCACGATACCCTGCCAAAACTCAACTACGAAGGATCAAAGGAGCTGGAGGAATACATTTTGCGGATCGCTGCAAAATGGGTGTCTCCGCCCTACAACTGCGACGGCTGGAGGCTTGATGTAGCTGCCGACCTCGGCCACTCTCCCGAGTACAACCATCTTTTCTGGCAGAAATTCAGAAAGGCCGTGAAAACGGCAAACAGGGATGCGGTGATCATAGCCGAGCATTACGGCGATGCATCCGAGTGGCTTCGGGGAAATGAATGGGACAGCGTCATGAACTACGATGCCTTCATGGAGCCTGTTACCTGGTTCCTGACAGGCATGCAAAAGCACAGCGACGATTTCAGAGAGGATCTGCTGGGAAATTCGGATGCCTTTTTCTCGGCAATGTTCAATAATAACCTCCGGTTTACCGAACCATCGGCCATCACGGCCATGAACGAGCTTTCAAACCACGATCACTCCAGGTTCCTGACAAGGACAAACCACAAAGTGGGAAGGCTCAACACACTGGGCTCAAAGGCTGCGGATGAAGGTGTGGACATGGCGGTCATGAGAGAGGCCGTACTGATGCAGTTTACCTGGCCCGGCTGCCCCACGATCTACTACGGGGATGAAGCAGGACTTACAGGCTTCACGGATCCCGACAACAGACGTTCCTATCCCTGGGGAAATGAAAACTTCGAACTGATAGATTATCACAGGGCACTGATCCGTATACACCGGGAATGTCCGGAACTTCGGGAGGGGTCGCTGAAAAAGCTTCTGACCGACTACGCCCTTATTTCCTATGCGAGGTTCACCAGGGAGTATTCCAGTATCATCATAGTCAACAACAATAACACATCAAAGGAGATGGAGATCTCCGTATGGGAAACGGGTCTGCCTCTCCACGGAAAGCTTCGCCGGCTGATACTCACATACGAGGACAGCTTCACTACGGAACCCTTTACCTATGAAGTGAAGCACGGATATCTTCACATATACATCCAGCCGAAATCGGCCATGATCGTCAGAGGCTGCACAAGGGATAATATTTGATATGTTACACGAGGTGTGGTACATTAAATGAGGTTGTGAAAGACATGCGGGTATGGTGGAATAGGCAGACACAAGGGACTTAAAATCCCTCGGCAGCGATGCCGTGCCGGTTCAAGTCCGGCTACCCGCATTTTTTGGGACGGGGGTGAAACAGAGGGACGGTTCTCTGTTTCGTGAAGAACCAAAACAGAGAACCGTCCCTGCTGTTTCCCTGCTGTTTCACCTTTGTACAGGAGGCATTAATGGAGAACAAACGATACGGAAAGTCGGTCGGCGACATCATGAAGATCAAGAGCGACTTTTTCACCAAAAACAAAGAGATGCTGGAAATGTCCTCCCGCCAGGCAGATGCACTCCTTCGTCAGCCCGAGAGAAAGATCTGCAAGATCTGCCACGAGCCGCTCGGAGGAGATATTTTTTATAAAAGCCAGAGGATGGACTATTATCTCTGCGGCAGATGCGGTCACGTCAACAGCAGATACGAGGATACCGATGATTTTGCAAATGCCGTATACATCACCGACAGCTACGAGAACAACTATTCCGAGGAGGACAAAAAGAAATATGTCTCCAGACGGGATATGATATACATTCCAAAAGCACAGTTCCTCATTGAGGAGCTTGAAAAGGACGGGCTTGCAAAGGAGGACATGAGCGTCCTTGATGACGGCGCAGGCAGCGGGTATTTTGTCAGTGCCTTGAGACAGCTTGGTATCAGAGACTCAAAAGGCATTGAGATCAGCAAAGCCCAGGTGGATTTTGCAAATGCCATGAATGACGAGGAGATCCTTTCCCAGGCGGATGCCAAAGACATAGTGCCCGTCATCCGTGAAACGAAGTGCAACACCGTCACCTTCATAGGGGTTTTGGAACACATCATCAATCTGGATGAGATACTTGATGCCATACGGGATAATAAAAGCATCCGGTATATCTTTTTCTCCGTGCCCATGTTCTCATTCAGCTGCATTTTTGAAGCAGCACATCAGAACTGCTACAACCGTCACGCAGGCGGCACCCACAGCCACCTCTTTCAGGACAGCTCCATCTCATATATGGCGGACAGGATAGGCTTTGAAAAGTATTCATCCTGGAAATTCGGTTCCGACATGATGGATCTGTACAGGATGATCTGTGTATGTCTGGAGGAGGGCGGAAACGGAAAGCTCAAAGAAGTCTTTTCGGAGAGGTTCCTTCCCATACTTGACGATCTGCAGAAAACGGTGGATGAAAGCGAATCCGCCTCTG
>JAFSWJ010000243.1 GCA_017444545.1 Lachnospiraceae bacterium | reverse complement strand
TCGTATCCACGTTCAGCTTCTTCATCACATCCTTGATGACGCTTTTCTGGTCTGAGGCATCCGCCACCTCAAAATTCGGGCGGTATCCCAGCTTTTCCGCATGCGAAAACATTATCCTCAGACAGGTGGAATGAAAGGTCGATACCCAGATATCCTTCGCGGCATCCCCCGTCATCTTCCCGATCCTTTCCTTCATCTCACGGGCAGCCTTGTTCGTAAAGGTGAGTGCGATGATATTCCATGGCTTCACCTTTGCCTCATCGATGAGGTATGCCGTCCTGTAGGTCAGGACCCTGGTCTTTCCGCTGCCGGCACCGGCCAGGATCAGCACAGGTCCGTCGGTGGTCTTCACCGCCTCAAGCTGCCTGTCATTCAGTTCTTTTTCAAAATCCGTCATCTTCTCTCCTTATTGCAAACGTATTGATACGGGGTGTATAATCATCTCCATGGAATACAACACTGAAACCATAATAAAAGAGCTTCTTTCATATCTGAACAAGGCTGACTACATAAAGGCCGATGAAATCCCTGATATAGATCTGTATATGGACCAGGTCACTACCTTCATGGAGGAGCATTTAGGCTCTACCAGACGCTACTATGACGACAAGATCATGACAAAGACCATGATCAACAACTATGCCAAAAACGATCTGATCCCTCCGCCCGAAAAAAAGAAGTACAATAAAGAACACATCATGCTTCTCATCTTTATTTATTATCTGAAGAACATCCTGTCGATAAGCGACATAGACAGACTGCTAAAGCCCCTGCGGGATGATTATTTCGGCACCGCAAAAAACGGTGTATCCATCGAAAAGATCTACAGTGCGATCTTTTCCGAATCTGAAAGGATGTTTCCGAGACTTTTGAAGGACATAGACACCTATGCCAGGAGATCCGAAAGGTTCTCAAAGGATTTTCCGCAGGATTCCAGTTATCTGGATTATCTTGGAATGGTCTGCATGCTTGGTGCCGACATCTATATCAAAAAACAGATGATGGAACGGCTCATAGACCTGATGCCAAAGCCTGAAGGTTAAAGAGCCGGGGATTTAAATATCCCGCAGCTTCTCCACCGGTTCATACAAAAGATCGTTTATATTGAGATCCTCATGATATCTGTACGCGCTCATGAAGGTTTCCGTTTCGGGGAACAGATCCTTTGTCAGCTTTTCAAGCTGATTTCTTTTTTTGGGAATGGCTTCAATCTCTTTTACTATTGAAAACGAGGCAAATATACCGTTTCCGAGATAACCCTTTACCGATTCCTCGGGATACAGCTCATCAAAGATCCTCTGGCAGTTGGTTATAGCCTCACAGACCACGGTCTTTCCATACCTGCTGTTCATCATCACTATCGGACCGACATCAAGGATCGTTATGATCATGACCCCGATATCCTCGTGAAGCATCATGGATTCGGACATGCCCACAAATTCCCTTCTGCGCAGAAATCCCGCCTCTTCCTTGGCATTTTCGACATAATCGATCTCAGCCTCGGTCCTCATATCCTCGATCAGGCGCTCATTTATCTCCCTGCTCCTCATTATCATTCCGTTTATGACATTTGAGATATAATAACCGACTACGTCAAAAACGCTCTGGTATTCCTCGGGGATATCAAACAGGAGCACTCCAAACTGCCATGTATCAAAGAAAAGGGAGATCATCTCGTGTGAGGAGGGAATCCTTCCCGTGTAGTACATATTTCCGGTGATCTCGTCCTTTCTGATCCTCTGCTTGCTCCTGGGTACGCTGACGACTCCGTCCTCGGAATTTCTGTATGCTTTCAGATACAGGACATCCGGGGTACTCCATTCATCCCCGTATTTGTATTTCACCGGCTCATCATAGAGGTACAGATAGGCACTCATCACATCCAGCCTTTCAAGGGCTTCTATGATCTTGAAGCAGCCCTTTTCCAGGCTTCCGCTCATTTCCATCAACGCGATGCAGAACCGTGTTACCTTGCGGTTTACATCCCAGTCGATCTTTCTGACTATATCAGCCTTGTTCGTCAAAAGCTCCACGACCTTCTTTTTGATCCTTGAAAGAAGCGATTCCATCTCGGTACGCCCGGTCATGGTCAGATCCCTGGCGCAGTAGACCTTGTAGAGCAGGTCAAACACTCTGAAAAGCCTGCTGGGATCTATATAATCAAGACCTCCTCTTTCGATGACATTTGCCATCTCCATATAAATATCCTCGGAGGTATTTCTTTTTACCACATTTCCGAAATATCTTGCCACTATCCTCTGGATCGAATCCTCGATGAGCTTTCTCTGACATTCGGACTGATAATCATGAATGATACCGGTGAAGATATAGCTGACGATCAGCTCGCTGAGTCCATTTACGTCGAAGTAGGAATTGACACCGATATCCTTTCTCTTTTCAAGCTTCAGCAGATCCCTGTAGGGCTCGTAACCGCAGGAGGCTCTGGGAATGAACTGGGTGTCCACTCTTTCTCTTTCAAACTCCTCACCGTCGATCATCCTGGATCCGACCTTCACTGCCTCGTATCCAAGTGTCACCGCATCCGCATATACCGTGGCAAGCTGCGGCTCCATCCTCGTACTGTCCGGATTGTTGTCAAAACCGGTCACAAGGATATCCTTTCCTATGGCGATCTCCATCTCATCAAGGACCCTGTAGACAGCCTGTGCCATGGCATCATTTGCACAAACCACGGCATCTGCTCCCGGATTGTCC
>JAFSWJ010000242.1 GCA_017444545.1 Lachnospiraceae bacterium | reverse complement strand
TAGCCACCTTTCACACTGATGAGGATCCCCGGGAAGTGATAAAAAGAGGAAAACGGCAGGGATTAAAGGAACTTTCACTGAATACCGTGACAAGGCTTGATGATCCGGTCAGGTAAAAGTTGACAGGGGGGCGCATACCGGAGCGGAGCGGAGAAGTCCCGGTGTCATCTCTTGACACGATCATATATGACTTGTTACTATTGAAGTACCAAAGGGAGTAGCTTGCATACTGCGTGAAACTGTATGTAACATGCTTTCGTCAGTACGGGAACGACGATTCTCCGGAACATGTTGTAAGAAGCGAGACTTTGCCACTTGTGAGGGCAAAGTCTATTTTTTTTGCTTTGCCGGACGAATGATGAGTTCAGATCGAAAAAGCCGGAATAAGGAGACAGGTGCTCTATGAACACATATGTAATACTATCAGCCATATTATCCATGCTTGCCGGGATCGGGATATTTCTTGTTGCCTGTTCAATGATGAGCTCAAATCTGGAGGCAGTCAGTTCGAGCCGGCTCAGATCTCTTTTCCGCAAGGTATCCGGGAACAAAATGATAGGGGTCGGGATCGGCGCAGTGACAACCGCGGCCATACAGAGCTCCGGAGCCACAACCGTCATGATCATAGGCTTTGTCAATGCCGGGATACTGTCGCTTGCACAGGCGGCAACCGTAATATACGGCGCAAACATAGGTACAACGATAACCGGACAGATAGTAGCGCTGGGTATGACAGGCAGCAACAGGATATCTACAACCGTGATCTTCTCTGCCTTTGCAGGCGTCGGTGCAATGATCACACTCTTTTCCGAAAATGATAACCTCAAAAGATGGGGAGGGATATTCTCCGGTTTTGGTATGCTGTTTGTGGGTCTTTCCATGATGAGCACATCCATGGAAACATTCTCAGGGCTCGAGTCAGTCAGAAGTTTTCTTGCCGGGATAGAAAATGTGATCCTTCTTGTCATCGTAGGAACAGTTCTGACCGCTGTGATCCAGAGCTCATCGGTTATGACATCAATTGCGATAACCATGGTAGTTACAGGTCTCATTACTCCGGACCAGGGCATATACCTCACGATGGGCTCCAATATCGGATCCTGTGTTGTTGCACTGTTAGCGGGACTCGGAAGCAGCAAAAACGCAAAGCGGACGGCGCTGATCCATCTTTTCTTTAACGTAGGCGGTGTGACGATCTTTTTGATAGCAGGCTTCCTGTTATCTGTCCTGAGCGGAGGCCGCCTTGATTTCGGGATCATATTTGATCGTCTTTTTCCCGGAGCACCGCAGATACAGCTTGCCATGTTTCATACGGTGTTCAACGTGCTTTCCGTACTCATGATGCTCCCGCTGACCGATGTACTTGTATCAGTCGTTTCCAGGCTTGTTCCGGATAAACTGTCCAATCCTGAGGGTATGGAAAAAAGAAGGCTTTATTATGTCGATAATAATATGCTGAAAACTCCGCCGATCGCTGTTGCCCAGTTAAAAAAAGAGATCATCAATATGGCGGATATCGCTATGAGGAATTATACCTGCTCTCTCGATGCAATATGCTCTCTCGATTTTTCGGGCCAGAAGCAGTTTGATGAAAATGAGCAGGAGCTGGATTATATTAATAAGGAGCTTGTGAAGTTTGTGGTAGAGCTCTCAAAACTGCCGCTGAGTGAAAAGGACCACAGATATGTTTCCACGACCTTTCATACCATAAGCGATCTGGAGAGGGTTGGTGATTATGCGGAAAATATAATGGAATACGCAGCCACCCTGAAAAATGAAAACGAAGGATTTTCCGCATCAGCTGTTTCCGAGGTTTCGTACATGAGAGAATTCATTGAGAAGCTGTTCGGCAAGGTAATAAAGGCCTATACGGATAAGGACCGCGGGGCACTGGATGAGGCGTATGCGATAGAGGATGAGGTGGACCGGATCACAAACAGGATGGGAGAGAACCATATCATACGCTTAAACAAAGGAATATGCACTGCGGTAGTCGGTTCACAATACATGTCGCTGGCATCCAACTCGGAAAGGATAGCTGATCATTTTATAAACATGGGCAAGATGATAAATGAATGGTAGGCAGCGGCTCATTTCTGAACATACCCGACATGACAGCGGTGTCCTGTATCCGCTGATCTTTCGATCCGCCATCTTTCGTTCAGGCTCCGGCTTTCATGCATAGTGTGGAAGGAAACAAAAAAATCCAGCACGCAGGCAAACAGGAGTATGAGGAGCAGAACATTCCCCATCATGCTTTCCCGGTCCTGAAAGAGCTCCATCAGGGGAGTGAAGATATGTTCCATGAACAATGTGATCAATCCCCCGAAAAGGAGAGATGTAGGAAGTGATGTATATTTCGTCAGATGGAAGGGTATCCATTCGTAGTTCCAGTAATCAAAGCCAAAGACAGACTTCACAAAGCTTCCGAGCAGGATCTCTCCGACGGAAACCAGCAGAACCGAAAGCATATAATAAAACCATTTCCCGTCACCCTCAAGCTTCCATTTCCCAAGGATCACTATTTCATCAGGAGTGCCGAAAAGAACGTACATCCCCATCACCGCAATCCCGTAGCCCAGAAGAAACGGAAGTCTCATATTCCTGTTGTCGATATAGCCCTTTGTGAGCGCAAGCCACAGATCCTCCACCAGAAAGCCAAGGAAGGAAATAAAAACGGTCATGGCTGCAAGGGAGAAAAAGTTATATTCATCATTCATGATCATACCTCCTTTCCGGTACTTGACAAGGCGGTGTTACACCTGTATCATCATTGGTGATACAAGTGTAACATCATTTATTATGATAATCAATACCTGCAGGGGTGTCTGTTACACTTTGAGCCGTAATGTAACACCGATGTTTTTTTGAGACTTTATTAGGGGAGGTAAAAGCATGGGGAATGAGACGGAAACAAAAAGACTGTCGAACAGCGAGGCGAACAGGCTTTCAAGAGAGTCGATCTGCACGGCTCTGATCCTGCTGATGGACACGGAGGATTTTGACAATATCACGATCTCCGGGCTCGTAAAAAAGGCCGGGGTTTCACGCCAGACCTTTTACAGAAACTACGCATCAAAGGAGGATGTGGTGATAGAGATCGAAGAAAACCTGCTTACGATGTTTTCCGATTCCTTCCATGACCCGAAGTATGAAGGCAATATCAGGGCCTGGCTTGCAGATCTTTTCGGTTTTGTACGAAAAAACAAAAAAATGATATCGGTACTCTACCGTGCAAATCTTTTTGATATGCTGTTCACAAAAGCCCCCTTTGTTATAGAGGAGTTTATGAGGACAAATGAGATCCGCACACATTACCTTATCGTGGGAAGCTTGGGAGCGCTGCGTGCCATAGGTGACCGCTGGTTTGCCGGCGGCATGAAGGAGAGCGATGACGAAATGGCTGACATCTGTATGGCGTATGATCTCGAAAAGGGCTTCCGAAACAGCCTGCCTGAAGATGATTTGGGTCAGTAGATATGGTAAAATGTTGGTTAAACTCAGGAAGGGGATCGATTATGCCAAAAGGGACAAATCAGAAGCTGAAATACGGGGTAACTGCAGATCGAAAGAGCCTGTATG
>JAFSWJ010000029.1 GCA_017444545.1 Lachnospiraceae bacterium | reverse complement strand
GTCCTTCCAGAAGCCCACGGACTCGCGCATTATAACGAGGGACTCTTTTTCGTCCGCGGTCGCGGGCACGAAATCCTCTACATTCAGCTGCAATGACAAGGGGTTTTTATTATTTTCCAACTCTTCCTCCCCCTTTACTTCAGTTTGATACGCGGATCAATGAACGCGTATGCTATGTCTACGAGTACATTCATCATGATGATGAGGCAGGCCAGAAAGATCGTGGTGCCCATGATGAGGGGATAGTCCCTCGACGGGATGGCCGCTACAAATTCCGAGCCGAGGCCCGGGATGGTAAAGATCTTTTCCACTATGAAGCTTCCGGTCATGAGATAAGCAAGAAGCGGTCCGAGATAGGTGACAACCGGCAATATCGCGTTGCGGAGTGCGTGCTTGAAGATCATTTTGAAGGTTGAAACGCCCTTGGCCCTGGCCGTCCTCATGTAGTCCTGGCCGATGACATCGAGCATCGACGAGCGCATGAGGCGTGCGATGTAGCTTGCCGGGTAAAGCGACAGAGACAGCACCGGCATGATGTAGCTTGACGGGGTCTGAAGACCCAGCGAGGGCAGCAGCTTCAGCTTCACCGAAAGGAAATACATCATGAGTGTGGAACTTAAAAAAGTCGGGATGGCTATGCCCGCCGTCGAAAAGATGATGATGATATTGTCCAGGACCTTTCCCCTGTTGTAGGCTGCGACGGAGCCCAGCGGGACACCGATCAGTACCGATACAAACACGGCAAGCAGGCCGAGCTTTGCCGATACCGGGAATTTATTGCGGATTATGTCATTTACGGTGAAGCCTCGCTTTTTCAGTGACATTCCCATGTCGCCGTGGAGGATATCTCCCATGTATGTGAGGTACTGCACAAAGAGCGGCTTATCCAGTCCGTATTTTGCCTCCATTGCCGCCTGCGCCTGGGGAGTTACCGCCTTTTCCGCAAGGAAAGGACCGCCCGGCACCAGATTCATGATGAAAAAGGTAAGGGTTGCCACCACGAAAGCCGTGAGGACACCGAAAAGAATTCGTTTGACTATATACTTAGCCATAAAAATGTTCACTCCCTTTCGAACACAAAACATCACGTTATTATACATTATAATCGGGAGTAATTCAATTATGGATTTGCGGGATTCACGGGATGTGACGCGGAACATGATGGTGGGACAGGGGGTGGGACAGGGGACGTTTCTCTGTCCCAGTTTTGGTGGGACAGGGGACGTTTCTCTGTCCCACACTGGTGTTATTTATTTACGCGGATATTTATGGTGTAGGTTTTGCCGGCGATCTTTGCGGTGAGCTTTGTCGAAGCTGTTTCCGCGCCGGCGCTTCTTGCATACACGCAGCCGTTCTCGTCCGCAAAGGCTATGGTATTGTTTTTGCTCATGAAGAGGACCGGCTCAAAGGTATCCACACTTTTGATGCGGCATACCGTTCCTTCCTTCACGTTCAGGTCGTAGCGCGTGCCGGCTTTGTTTGTAACATCAAGCTGTCCCTCTCCTTCAAGTTCAAAGACAGGCTTTTCCGTATAAACATTGACGGTATAATCAAAACCGTGCTCATTTTTGTATGGATTGTAGTTTCCGGAGATAGTGGCCTTTCCGGGATTCTCTCCCGTCTTTATCTTTCCCTGCCTGATCTTTGCCACAGATTCATCCGTGGAAGACCATGCCATTTTTGCGGGAGCGGTCCCCAGTATTGATACGGCCGCGCTCTTTTTGGGCTGCAGGAAATAGGTCCTGGCTGCAGGCTGCGGAACATATACCGTAAATGTCTTTTCTCCCTCCGAAGTTGCGGCGGTGACTTTTACCAGTCCCGTGCCTACCGCCTTCAGCTTTCCGTCCTTTCCGATCCTGACCACACTGTTCTGGTACGCTATGACCTTTTTTGACGAATCCTTCACGGTCTTCATCGGAAGTGAAGAACTGTAGACCGCGTTCTTCAGTTTGAAGCCGTCGGCAAATTTCAGTGCGACCGTGCTGAAGGGCTCGACAGTCACGATATCCTTGTCAATGGGAGTGAAATTCTTTTTTTCAATGACTTTGACGGTAGAGTTTAACGCCCTGCCGTTTACATACGCAGTGATCCTGCAGCTTCCTTTGCGGCAGCCGAGCACCTTTCCGTCGCAGACGGATGCCACTCCGGGATTTGATGAAAACCATGCCACATTGCAGTGGCTGTCGTATCCTGCCAGATCAAGGTCCAAAGCCACGGTCTCTCCCACCGGCACGGAAGCATTTTTCTGTAATAAAGGCGCGATAACGATCATGTTCACCGTGATCTCTCCTCCTTCTCCCGAAAGAGGTGTTCCCGTGACAGTTGTCCCCTCTGTCACCTGCTTTGCCTTCAGCTTCTTTTTCTTCACGACCTGCAGTATTTTGGGATCCTCAGAAGTCCACCTGAAGTTTTCGTCAAGGTCATAGGTCTGGCCGTTAACCAGATAGAACTTCTCACCGTTTTTTGAAGGCAGCGCGGTATCAAGTCCGGAGAAGGGCTGCTGCGGTTCGGCAGCCGGTGCAAATCCGGCAGTCAGAGTCAGGTCCTTTGTCACAGGCATGAGGCTGTTCCACAGGGTCTTATTATCTAGATACCATCCGGTAAAGGGGGTTGCGCCTTTGGGATCTTCTTTTGGAAGATCCTTTACGTCTACGGTTTTCCCTTCTTTTACCTGTACTGTTTTGACCGCACTGCCGTTATTTACAAATGAGACGGTATATGTCTTTGTATTGTCAGATCTGACATTTATCCTGCAGGATGCACTCTTTCCTCCCTCAACGGAGGACACCTCTATTGCCGTATCTCCCTCGGATATACCTCTGACCTGACCTGTGCTGTCAACGGTCGCAATGGAAGGGTCGGCGCTCTTAAAAATAACCTGCTTGTTTTCCGTTTCCTCGGGGATCACTTCTGCCGATATGGATGCGGTCTCATTGATACCCAGATCGATCTCGTATTTATCAAGGAGTACAGCTATGCCTTTATTATCAAAAGCTGAAAGGTCCAGTCTGCCGCTTGCCTTTCTGGTGCTTCCGTAATTTGCGTACACATGATAGGTCAGGATCCCGTCCTTTACCTGAGCGCCGAAAATGAAGCCCTGTGCTTTCTCGGCATCTGAAAGGGTGTAGATCGTCCTCATGCTGCCGTTTGCGGTATTGATGAGGATGATATCGTAGGCTGTAGTGGCGGTAAAGTAGTTGCCCACACTGCTCATCGAGGTGAAGCTGTTCATCCACCAGTCGCTGTCTTTCCAGGCGCTGCGTGCTTCATACTCCGCCAGTTCCTTTTTTTCCGTGGTTTTGAAATCATAGGTAAATACGTGGACATTACCGTAATCGTCGGATTTGAAATATCCACCGGTGTTTCCTATCATCGGCACAGGCGAGTCCATGCCCACCCAGGGTGCATTCTCGTAATCCTTTGCTCCTTTGATGATGCTGTAGACATCATTTCCGTTCCAGTCCTCCCAGTCGGTTGAATTGTGGCTTTTGTGCAGACCGTCACGGCTCAAAAGAAAATCGTTATGCTCACAGTGGTACTCATAAAAGTGTCCGTCCCCCGAAACCGGATCATCCCAGGTGCAGTCAACGTAATACTGTTTTCCGCTGATGGTCAGGTAATTCCATGCGTGGTTCAGCCTGCCGCTTCTGACATAGGTGCAGTTAAACCTGCCTGCGACCTTATTCATCAGATACTCAAATGCCAGACTGTAGCCCATGCACACTGCGCTGCCGTGGACAATGGCATCCTCTGCGGAATACCGGGAATAGCTGAGGTCATACTGGACGTGTGTTACCAGATAATCATGGATATAGATGGTTTTTTGCAGATCGGTCCAGCTTTTGTCTATGCCCTTCAGTATCTCCCTGACCTTATTATCAAAAGCAGCTTCATCCTGTATGGTATAGCCGTCTCTGATGGCGATCTCTATGCTATCCGCCATGCCCGAAGTGTCATAGCTGCAGGTATAGGTGCCGTCCACATAGAAAAACTCCGGGTGGCAGTTTATGACATCCACAAGGATATATCCCGCGTCTTTCGCGCTGACCGGATAACCGTGGATATCGGCAGTTATGGAACGGCTGCCGTCCCAGTTTCCGATGGCATCCGCAACAATATCCTTTACCTTGTCATAGCTGCTGCCGTATATCCGGGCAAGGC
>JAFSWJ010000241.1 GCA_017444545.1 Lachnospiraceae bacterium | reverse complement strand
CTTTCCTTCAGACCACGCAGTATCGATATGATATCCTCAACCGTGGGCTCATCCACCAGCACCGGCTGGAAACGCCTTTCAAGCGCAGGATCCTTTTCGATATATTTCCTGTATTCATCAAGGGTGGTCGCGCCTATGCAGTGAAGCTCACCGCGCGCCAGCATGGGTTTTAACATATTTCCGGCATCCATGGAACCTTCCGTCTTTCCGGCACCCACTATGGTATGCAGCTCATCGATAAAAAGCAGGATCCGTCCCTCGGATTTCCTGATCTCCTCAAGAACAGCCTTTAGTCTTTCCTCAAAGTCGCCTCTGTACTTTGCTCCGGCAACAAGCGCTCCCATGTCAAGCGCAAAGATCTCCTTGTCTTTGAGGCCCTCGGGAACATCGCCTGCTACTATTCTCTGTGCCAGACCCTCGACTGCCGCTGTCTTTCCGACTCCCGGTTCACCGATGAGAACCGGGTTGTTCTTTGTCTTTCTTGACAGGATCCTGATGACGTTCCTGATCTCGGCATCTCTTCCTATGACAGGATCAAGCTTCTGATCCCTGGCTCTTTCCACCAGATTCGTCCCGTATTTTTCAAGGGTATCATAGGTCGCCTCGGGATTATCCGAGTTCACGCTCTGATTACCCCGTACCGTGGAAAGTGCCGAAAGGAATCTGTCGCGGGTGATGCCGTACTCCTTCAGTATCTCCTTCATCTCTTTGTTCGGTTTTTTGATGAGCGCCAGAAAGAGATGCTCCACCGACACATAGGCATCTCCCATGGCCTTTGCCTCATCCTCGGCCTCGATGAGCGCCCTGTTCAGGTCCTTTCCAATGTAGAGCTGGCCGCTGCCCTGGACCTTGGTCCTCTTTTCGATGCCCTGAACCACCCTGTCCACAAAAGAGGGTTCGTCTATACCCATCTTTTCAACCAGCTTTGCGATCAGCGAGTCCTCTATCATGAGCAGGCTGTACAGCAGATGCTCCTGCTCTATCTCCTGATTTCCGTACTCAAGAGCATATCTTTCACATTCGTTCACGGCTTTTATCGAATTTTGAGTAAATCTGCTTATATTCATAATAAAAACCTCCCTTCGTTTCATTTCTATCTATTTGTAACACAAATTGTTAGCACTGTCAAGCAGTGAGTGCTAATCATTTTTGGACAGGGGGTGGCTCAGGGTGGGTCAGGGGACGTTTCTCTGTCCCACACGGTTGTTATTTTGGGACAGGGGACGTTTCTCTGTCCCACACGGTTGTTATTATCCAAAAACTGTTTTTCGATGTTTGGCGGTTCTTTCGGTCGACATAACAAATGCATAATACAAACATAAACCCGACGCAAAACATACTGAATATATATTTCCGCCGGGTTTATCTCTGTTTGATAGTTTGACATAAAAATGGGACAGAGAAACGTCCCCTGTCCCACACTGCGCCCCTGTCCCACACTGCTGTTATTATTATCAATCAAAATATACTGTTGCCGTTACGTTTATACCGTCATCTTCCTTGAACTCCCAGTGACGATCGGTGCCGTGATTGTGAGAGGAAAGAGAGATGCTCTCAGTGGAAGCACTGTAGGAATCCGTCGAGCGGATCCACTTCTCATCAAAGTAATCACCGCACTTTCCGCATTTATAACGGATGTGTTTCCTCTTGTAGTAGCAGGCGATGATATCGTGATCATATGTTATGTTTGTCCAGGTACCATCCCATCCGACAAACTCAAGTCCGTCTATACAGGGAGTCTGCGGCGCAGGCAGCGATGCTCCGTAAGCCACCACATCGGCCTTCCAAAGCTCTCCCGTGGATCCGTTGTACCACTTGACCACGCAGGTCTTTCCGGGAACTCCCATGGGATTCAGCTGTACCGTCTGCTGTGCGGTAAGTGTCACCCCCGGTCTGTCCATCATCGTAAACGGCCCCTGCAGCTTTCTCGTAGCCTCAGGTATGGTCACCGGAGTTGCCGTGCTGTAGCTGAGCACACCCGTGGGCAGATGATGGTAAGCATTGCATACATCCACCGACTGGGCCTCGGTCCCGATGGGAAGATACATTGCATAAGCTATGGTATCCTTTTGGACATTTGCAAGCGGTGCACTCCATCCGCAGAATGCATAGCCCTTGTAATTCACATCGGTAGGTCCGCAGTACGTCATATTCGTCCCCTGCGGAACGACCATAGGCACTATCCTGTCAGGTAGTACGTAGGTCACCAGAACATTTCCGGCAAATACGGCAACCGATGAAAGTGCAGATATCATCACACCGGCTGCAAGTGCTGCTATCAATTTACTGAATTTTTTCATAATAAGAACCCTTTCATAATAAAAACAGATACTTTGATATCATGTTATGTAACCTATATTATACTCATGATATTGTGCTATTTCAAGAGGAAAATACACTATCTGATCACTTTTTTCAGTCTCCGGTTTCCGTCATCCCGATCCCCGTATGACATTTTCAGGCCGGTATTTCAATTTTGTTTATCAGTGACCGTTATCCTCGGGATCAGCACCTCTTCCCCGATGGGAAGCCTCGTCAGCACATGTCCCTCAAGTCCCCCGAAAACTCCGTTCTTTCCCCGTAGCTTCATGTTTTTGTAGAGGATCCCTCTTCCATAATAAACCCGTGAAAGATGCCACAGCGTATCGCCCTTCACAAGTTTTATTATCATATCCCTTTCAGGTCCGATATGATCATCCTCATCATCCGCGCTTCTGCCGGAATTTTCCGAGACCGCATCCTTTCCGGAAACAATTCCGCCGGAAAGCCCCGTCTCCCCGAAATTTCCTGAAAGCCCTGAATTTCCGGAAAACCCGGGATCCCCTGAAGACCCGTCCTCTCCCTTTTTTGAAATCCTGTAAGGAGTTGAAGACCCTCCCGTCATCTTCACCGCATCCTTTGCGCTGCAGTTTACTATCCTGCCGTTATCAATGACCACCAGATCAAAGGCATACCGGATCCCGGGATCCGGCTTGATCTTCAGTCCGTACCCTCCGGTGATCTTTCCGGAAAAGGTGGTATCCTCGATGAGTCCTGTACTTTCATTGACACCGGCTATCCCCGCCGCCTGGCCCTTTCCGACCACCGCTCCGCGAACCCTGCAGTTTTTTATCGTACCGCGGTTTACCTCTGCAATGGACGCGTTATACTGCGTCCTGTCAGAGGATCTTTTATTATACGTTGGAGAAAAAACGGAATTTACAATATTCAGGTCGTGGACTGTGCCTTCCTTTTCGATGATGAAAAAAACGGGGAGATTCTCGCACGACACATAGCCCTCAAGGGTATGACCGTTCCCGTCAAAATCCCCCGAATAGCCCTTCATGTCATCGAGTTCCCCCTCGTACAAGGATCCAAAGGTGGACAGATTGTGCTGCCCCTCAAAAGCCTCCTCGTCATTGAGGACAATGTCGCACACAAGCCTGGCGCTTGCCGAGCCGTCCTTCCTGCAGACATCGATGAATTCCTCAAAATCATTTCGCGAGGACAGCAGATAATGCCCGTCGGCATCCCTTCGCAGAAAATTTTCCTTTGCTTCCTGCGCGCAGACCTGCACCGCAGACATACAGAATAATACAACAGCAGCTGCGGCTGCATATATGATCTTCCTTACAACTCCTGTCTTCATGCCCGTATCATACTACAAAATGTGACAGAGGGACAGTCCCCCTGTCACATTTCCCCTGTCAACTTAACATAAAAATGGGACAGAGAAACGGTCTACGCTCCGCTTCGGTCGGCGCAAAACCGACGTCCACGGGACGTCGTGCGCCCCTGTCCCACACATACGTTACTTTATTCTGATTTTGTCATGCTGCCCGTCACATACTCCGGTATCTTTACATCCCCAAACACAAAGCTGTCGCTGTAATCGATATCGTCGCAGTAAACACTCACATCCAGAGCCTCGTTATCCCTGTTTTTGTCCGCATGCAGCGCACTGTTGAAATAATAGAAGGTGCCCGGCGTGCAAAGCGACATGATCTCATCTATCCGGTCGCGTTCCGTAAAGTCCGCGCTGAACCAGTCATCTCCCTCATAGCGGCTGACGGACAATGAAGTGATCTTTGAATAATCAGGTTCCAGCCTGACATCCATATCCTCCAGGATCTTCATGCAGCGGCTGTAGGACGGATAGATGAAAAACTTCGCCTCATTTCCCTCATACATCCAGCTCTTTTTGGTTGAATCCGTGGCCGTCACCATACATACCGGCTCCTCGTTCTTCATTGACTCAAAATCCTGCCCCATCAGATCCAGCCTGTAGCTGTCAAGGAAATGCTCCTTTTCCTCATCCGTGACCGAAAGCCTCTGGTAGCCCAGCCCCGTTGTCGCAAACATCTGCACCATATCCTCAGGCTTTGCCTCAAGAGATACAAACACACCCTCTTTGTATTCCTTTGTCTCCATGATATTCCCGAGGGCATTCATCAGCTCCTCATCTCTCAGATCTATATAATAAGAACGATATACGGTATGCCCGTTCTTCTGTCTGAAGCCGATGACGAAGGAGGCGCGGTTCACATCATCCTGCGACGTCATCTCACCCGCACTGTTGCCCTTGTTGATGAAATTCATCTGGTTTGAATGGACCATGTTTGAAAAAGCCACTCCCTCCTGCGCCAGTTTTATCACATCTTCGTTATCTGCCAGATACATATGATCCAGCCTGTACTCATCGGCATTGACATAGGACCTGTATCCGTCCTCCATCTTCGAATACTCGATGGAAGTCTGCAGATTGTAGCAGCATACCGCACTGGTATTTACGGAAGCCTCGGACGGTATATAGGAATCATAGCCTGCAAGATCAAACATGAATACCGCCATGACTGCCGCCGTAACCACCGCTCCGATGACAAAGCTTACGGGATGCTTAATACATGCCTTGAAATCAAATTCAAAGACGATCTCGCAAATCGCCTGGATCAGCAGCACTCCTGCGATGAATCCAAATACGATCCATCCGAACCTGTCACCCGATGAAACCTCAGCCATCAAAAGCGCAAAGAGCATCGTTCCTATTATCATGAGCAGTATCTTGATGACAGGCTTCAGGCCCCTGAAGGCAATTGCCTTTGAAGCAGCCTCTGCCGGTCTTTTTTTCACAAGCAGCAGCGAAAGGAAATACACCGCCAAAGCCAGCACGGCCATCACCGCCATCGAGGAAACCGCCATGGGTATGAGATCCGGATTCTTCTCGCCGATAAAGACATTCATCTTTTGCATCGTGATCCAGAAATAGGAAAGCGCCGGCGACAGAAATCTCCAAAAATCATTATCCCTGTGATAGTAATTTACGAAAAATGTACTGCTGTAGCCCAGCACCGTCAGGTAGCACAGCGGCACGTAGAACATCACGATGACGGACATGAAGATCGACACCACCGTATTTCCGCATATTACGGCAGACAGCACCACCAGCGTGTACATGGATATATACATAATAAAAACGTACAGTATCCCGAAAAGAGCCTGGGGAAGCGCTCCCAAAAGAAAGTATCCTCTGGCGTATCCGAAGACCGCCGTGATGACCATAAAGATCAGATACGGTATCACAAAGAACAATATGCCGTTTATAAATGCTGCATTAAAGATCGTCTCCCTTTTAACCGGCAGTCCGAAGTACAGGTCCGTCTTTGTCCTGCTGTGAAGGTAAGCCATACCGTTCAGTCCGTTTATGAGGGCAAGACCGCCTGCTATGAGGAGGACCGGTATGTTTCCTGCACTGGCAACCGTAGCCGCAAAAGCCTCCCTGACCTCAGGCAGAGTGGTCAGCCCGTCGATGAGCCTCTGGTCATAGATACTCATACAAAGCGCCGCAAAGACCGGCAGAGCAAAAAAGTTTGCAAGGATCGAAAGAGCCAGGCTCCAGAGTCTTCTCTTTCTGTCTTCCTTCAAGATATCATGAAATAAATTTTTTGATGTCATATCCCGTAACCCCCGTTTCACTAATAAATATCTCTTCCAGAGAAAGAGGAAGCATCTCCGCAAAAAGCGGTTCATAATCCTGTATCGTTTTCATTATCTGATCTTCAGTCCCGCGGATCGTAAAGGTGCAAAGCGAGCCTTTTCTTTCCTCCACCAGGATGTTCAGATCCTTCTTCAGCGCATCCATATCCGTTTCCTTCGGCAGCACGCACTGGAGCTTGTGTATATCAGCCTTGACCTCGTCAAGATCCTCGGAAAGCAGGATTCCGCCCTTGTGCAAAAGTCCCACACAGTCACAGATATCCTCAAGCTCACGCAGGTTGTGGGATGCGATCACCGGAGTGAATCCCCTGTCCGCCATATCCGAGGCAAAAAGGCTTTTCACTCCCTGCCTCATGACCGGGTCAAGCCCGTCAAAGGTCTCGTCGCAGTACATATATTTCGTCATTGCCGACAGGCCCAGGATGATGGACAGCTGTTTTTTCATTCCCTTTGAAAAGGTATTGATCTTTCTCCTGCCGGAAAGTGAAAAATCATCCATCAGCTTTCTGTAACGGGATCTGTCATATTTCGGGTAGATCTTTTCAAAAAATGCGGACATGGCATCGGGAGTGGAATTTGGAAAGAAATACATATCATCGCTGATGTAAAAGAAATCCTCCTTTACCTCCGGCTCCTCATATACTGCCCTTCCGTTTATCTCAATGGACCCTTTGTCGGGTTTGAGTACACCCGCTGCCATGCGCAGAAAGGTGCTCTTTCCCGCGCCGTTGGTCCCGATGAGACCAAAAACCCTTCCGTCCGCGATGGAAAGCGTCACATCATCCACCGCTTTGATCTTTCCGAAGGATTTGCAAAGATTCTTTGCCTCTATCATTTATCTATCCTCCTTTGCACTCTGTCGACTATCACTCCGCCTTCTATCCCAAGTGACAGGGCCCTGGTCACCACATGATCAAGTTCGGTCAGGACCTCCTCCTTTTTCACGGGCAAAAGGTTTTCGACGTTTGATACGAAACTTCCCCTTCCCGACACCGAATAGGTCAGGCCCTTCT
>JAFSWJ010000240.1 GCA_017444545.1 Lachnospiraceae bacterium | reverse complement strand
TTCAGATACGGATCAAGATCATCACTCTTTGATGTGACATACCTCCAGACAGTCTTTTTGATCTTTCCCGTACTGCCGGCAGCCCTGCAGATGCATCCTATCAAAAATGTGATATTATCAACAGTCCTGTAACCTGCGGGAAGCAGGATCGTCATTATCCTGCAAAAATCCGCACCTTCGGGAACAGCTGCACATATCATGCCAAAGATCATGCCTTCGGCACCTGCACTGAATACTATCAGGTTTTTTTCGGGGATGTTATCAATATCGCCGGGAAGTTCGGCCCCAAGATGTTCATAAAGATCCTTTATATCGCTTTTTGATATAACCCGGGCCGTTTCAGGATATCTGCCGTTTTGCAAGCTCATAAAAGAGTCCTTTCTTTTCCATAAGCTCATCATAATTGCCCTGCTCGACTATGCGGCCGTCATCCATGACTATTATCCTGTCGCAGTTTCTGACAGTAGACAGTCTGTGGGCGATGACAACCTTTGTGGCATCGAGTTTTTCAAGGGTTTTGACAACCTGCTCCTGGGTTTTATTATCCAATGCAGATGTAGCCTCGTCAAGAAAGATTATCTTTGGCTTGCCGACAATTGCTCTTGCTATCAGGATCCTCTGTCGCTGACCGCCGGATATGGTGCCTGCGCCTTCCGATATGACGGTAAAGATGCCCATGGGCATTTCCTTTATATCTTCTTCAAGTCCGACCTCGCGTATAGTCTCTTCTATCCTTTCATTCTTCACATAGGGGGAAGTGATGGTGATATTGTCCCTGATGCTTCCCGAGATGATACCCCCCTCCTGGAGTACAACGCCGAACTTTTTCCTCAGTTCCCTCTTGTCCAGATCATCTATATCATGATTGTCAAAATAGATCTTTCCGGTTCCCGCCTTTTCAAAGCCCAGCATCAGCTTTAAGAGCGTGGATTTCCCGCAGCCCGAAGCACCTACAATGGCTACATATTCACCGGGATCTATATGCAGCTTAAAATTCTTGATGACAGGTTCACCTTCCTCGGAATAGGAGAACGAAACATTATTTATTTCAACTTCACCTTTAAGCTCACCCGGAGCATGTGAAGATTCCGTGTTTTCCGGAAGAGCTTCAAGCACCGGCTTTGCATTTTTGTATATGGGAACTATCTGGTTCAGGGTAAAGAACAGTCCGGCAAAAGTCATCATGGCATTTGAAAATGCACCGAAAGCCGCCATAAATGCCGAGAATACACCCACGGACATCTGGATTTTTTCATGAATGAGGGTGTAATACATGAACATCGAAAAAACTATGTTCATCGACTGGGTGATGGTCGTCATCACAGCCGAAAGTTTCCCCTCTTTTTCATTGTAATTCTGTGAGGTGACGATATCCTCAAGATAATTCAAAAGGGCCCGGTCCTCGGTGGCGGATATCCTTATCTTTGAGATGCCTGCTATATACTGGAACAGCCCGGACTGCGCCTTGAGATCGGAGCTGATCTTTTTTTCCTCATAATGAAGATGAAATCTTGAGATCACTATGATGATCAAAGACACGGAAAGGGTCATGATCACCGCAGGCTTTGTCATCTCCTTTGAATACTTGTTCATACGCCAGAGATACATCAGGGAAAACAGTGTTGAAAAAACGGTGGTCACAACGCTGTTTGTCAGGATCGCGTATATGTTTGAAACACCCATGACCCTCTGTCCCAGATCTGCAGACTCATATTCTCTGTAAAAGCTTTCGGGCAGATTGAAAAGCCTGTCGAAGGTTGCGCTCTGAACTGCGTATTTCATGGAGTTCATGGACCTGAAGGTCGCAAGGTTCTTTACTATCGTAAAGGAAACGTTGCCGAGAGTACACGCCAGGAGTATGGCACCCAGCTGCTTCATCTGATACGCATTGCCCATGGGTATGAACTTGTCATAGGCCTGCTCATTCATGAAAGGGATGAGCAGCCCGGTCAGGGTACCAACAAATGCCAGGACCAGAAGCCTTGTGATATCGGATCTGTTCACATATTTCATCCCAAAGGAAATGATATCCGGGATCTTCATGGCCTTTTGAGGGAAGGGAGGATAGATCATGCAGGCATCCCGCCGAAGTTGTCCGGCAACATTTGCTGTGATCCTTTTTACCTCTCCGTTTTCGGGATCATACATATAATAACTGTATGGTCCGTTGGGGATGCAGGCCACCGGACGGCCGCCATCAGCCATGAATGCCAGAAAAGCTCCGCAGTCTCTTTTGAACCATTTATCCTCTAAAACGATGTCCCTGACGGCAAAATGCGAAACCCTTGCGATATCCTTTGCAAGAAATCTCCTGCCGCAGCATGAAATGACCTTTTCGACGGGTGCGATCTCCATGTCCTGGGTTATGCAAAGATAATTCATGGCATCATAGAGAGAATATCCCGTTTCACGGAGTCTTGACCGTCTGATCTCCAGCTGACTTTCCCCAAAGGCATTTTTGATGATGCCTGTAAGCCTGTTTCTGGTCCGGATCCTTTCATTTGCGGTGGCATAGATATAGCCGTCTTCCTTCAGCTCATTTTTCTCATAATGCTCACTGACGGCATAGACAAAATCAAGATACTCGCCCGCCCCTTCAAGATCTGCAGCGTATATCTCTTTTTCTTCGCAAAAATCAACGATCTCCTTTTCATCCGCAGGCTCGGGATCCGCCCTGAAGGCGGCTTCGTCAAGGGCTACAAAAGCAAACCTCCACGTAGTCCCGTCGGATGCTTCATCGTAGAGTCCGGGTATCAGACTGCCTTCCGCTAATCTGCCGATGTACATCCTTCTTCTTTTCCTGCCGTTTTTCACAGGTGCGATATAAACAAGGATCTCACCGGAGATCACGTGGTATTTCCCGGCACCGGCTTCTGTATAATATACTTCTCCGTTTTTTAGCTTTTTGATCTCGTTTTCCATTTCTCAGATACTCTTTACCAGTTCTCTGTACGGTCCTTCCTCATTTATCATTGTCTCGTGGCTTCCGCGCTGTACTATCGTTCCCTTATCCATTACGATTATCTCATCGCAGTCCCTGATGGCCGAAAGCCTGTGTGCAACAATGATACAGGTACTGCCGCGCTTTTTGATATTGTCTATAACCTTTTTTTCAGTCAGGGGATCGAGGGCGCTTGTCGCCTCGTCCATGACTATGATGCTTGGATTGTTGACCAGGGCCCTGGCTATCTCGATCCTCTGCCTCTGTCCTCCGGAAAGATTCTTTCCTCCTTCGGTAAGTTCACTGTCGTAGGCTCCCGGTCTTGAGGTGATAAAATCATGGATACAGGCATCCTTTGCAGCCATTATCATATCCTCCTCGCGTACATACCTGTTCCACATGGTCAGGTTGTCCCTTATCGTACCCGAAAAGATGGTTATCTCCTGGCTGACCGTAGCAACACTGGCAGCAAGTATCTTTGCCGGTATGAGGTCTGCATCGATATCATCCAGTTTCATGCAGCCCTCCCAGGGTCTGTACAGTCCGGAGCATATCTTTGACACAGTGGATTTCCCGCTTCCCGAGGCTCCCACAAAGGCTATGGATTCACCGCTTTCAAGTTTGAAGGAAAAATCATTTATCAAAGGCTTTTCAAGTATATTGTATCCAAACGAAACACCTTCAAGTGATATCTGACCCTCAAGCTTTGACTGCATGTCTATGCAGTTTGAATCATCGAATTTTTTATCCTCTTTGTATTTCATGATATCATCGACACGGTCCATATCGGCCCTCATGGTCTGTATCTTCTGTATGAAGGCGGCAAGGGAATTGACCGGGGCGGCAAAAGAATCCATGAGGCCGCTGTATGCGACAAGCATGCCTGAAGTCATTTTTCCGTTTATGACAAGAACTCCGCCCGCAACCAGAGTCAGGACCGTAATGAGCTGTCCCGATACGGCCGGGATGGCATTTAAAAGCTGCTGGCGCAGACCGATCTCCTGTTCCATCTGTATGTTCTTGGAATAATTGCCCAAAAGCCTTGCCACAAATTCATTTTCTGTTCCGGATGCTTTGATGGTGCTTGTCAATGCAAGTCCCGAAAAAAGTGTACCTACAAGTTTTCCTGTTTCCTGCTGGGATCTGATGGAAACATCCTTCAATGATGAAGCACAGAAATACATGAGGATGAGATTCAATGCCACACAGCTGACACCGATCCCTGTCAGCAAAGGTGAGTACATGAGAAGAAGGATCAGATAGAATATGGCAACATATATGTTGAGGATGCTTTCCGCCAGCTCGCTTGTCAGAAACAGATTGACATTATTGTTGTTGGTAACACGCTGGGAAAGGTCTCCCGCAAATCTCTGGTCAAAAAAACTGATAGGCAGTCTGAGCATGTGAAAGAGCATTTTTTTTGAACTGACAAGCATCATCTTTTTTTGAAGCTTCACCAGTACCATGCTCCTGTACCAGGTCAGAAAGCCTTTGAGCAAAAAAGCCAGGATCATGACACCTATCAGTCTCGTCAGCCACTCAAACTGGTGGCTCAACAGTATGTCATCTATGAAGATCCTTGAAAAGATCGGGGTCAGAAGTCCCGGTATGACAAGGAAAAGTCCCAAAACAATGAGAGCCGTTACTACTTCCGCCTCAGGCCGCAGTCTGTTTGCAACAAAGGACAGAAGCGTCATCGGCTTTTTGTATTTTATGAAATCCTCCGTGGGCTTG
>JAFSWJ010000239.1 GCA_017444545.1 Lachnospiraceae bacterium | reverse complement strand
TGGTGCTGCGCACCGTGGCCTCAAGGCTTGCTGATTTTGCCGGAGGAACGGGACTTGTGGGACGGTTTGGAGGAGATGAGCTGCTTTTGATAGACCTCCGGAATATAGAAAGGGATGAAAAAAAAGCCTCTCTTGAAGATATGTATGACCGGTCAGGTGCTTTGCGCTTTAACATGGATTTTGAAAACGGTTCAGCCTATATCACCGCAACCTCGGGGGCTGCGGCGTTTCCGCGGGACGCAGACAATTTTGATGATCTGTTCGGGCAGGTCGACAAGATGCTGTATCTGGGAAAGAGCAGAGGCAGAAACTGCTTTTATGTGTATGATAATAAGAAATACGCAGACATTGAGATCAGCAAGCTCAGTGCACAGGGCATCTTTTCCGTCATGCAAAGTGTGAGAAATGCCATGGAAAAGCAGGACGGGATCATTGAAAAGCTTCACTCCGTCACGCCCATCGTCGCTGAGACGCTGAAGGTGAAGGACATTTATTTCATCGGCAGAGACGGAAGGATGAGGGCGGTAAACGACAGTGCTTTTGAGGCGGATGCAAAGGATATCGCAAATCTCATGGAGGATGATATCTTTTTTGACAGCACGTTAGAGCAGGCAGAGAGGGAATGCCCGGTGTTTTACTCTGCGCTGAAGGAGAACGGCTTTGGATCTGCCATGGCTGCAACCGTAAAAAATGAAAACGGAGTGTGCGGATATCTTGTTGTTGCGGTAAACAGGAGCCTTCGGATCTGGCAGCAGGATGAATGCGCCATCCTTTATTATCTGGCGGGACTGCTGTCTTAAAATGTGACAGGGGGACAGTCCCCTTGTCACATTTTTGAAAGGAGAGAGTGTAAATGAGCATAAAAGATTTTGTAAGCAGCAAAAATGAACGTCTTGATCAGCAGTTATTATTTACCGCAGAGATAGACAAAATGACCTCGATCCTTCGAAGGACCGTATTGATCGACAAAAGCCGGCGTGAAAACGATGCCGAGCATTCCTGGCATATCGCGGTCATGGCCATGCTTTTTTCGGAATATGCAAGCGAACCGGTGGACACCGGGCGCGCAGTGCAGATGTGTCTTGTACACGACCTGGTGGAGATCTATGCGGGAGATACCTTTGCGTTTGATGTGGAAGGGAACAAAGGGAAAGAGGATCGCGAAAAAATGGCGGCGGACAGACTCTTTTCGATGCTGCCGGAAGATCAGGGAAAGATGATCCGCTTGCTGTGGGAGGAGTTTGATGCGATGGAAACGGCTGATGCAAAGTATGCCGCCTGCATGGACCGTCTCCAGCCGTTTTTCCACAACACCCTGACGGACGGTCACACCTGGGTTCAGGCCGGAGCGGACAGGGCTGCCGTTGAAAAGCGGGATGCCATAATAAAAGAGTTCATGCCAAGGGTCTATGAGTGGATCGATGACAATATCGATCAGGCCATAAAGAACGGCTGGATCAAAGAAATGTGACAGGGGGACAGTCCCGGTGTCACCCTTTCAGGAACCTTCACACATTGAAATGTAACAGCGTAACAGGGGACGGTTCTCTGTTACACCAGTATTTATCGGCGTTTCACGGGATCAATCCATTAAAACGAAACAGAGAACCGTCCCCCTGAAACAAAAACGAAACAGAGAACCGTCCCTCTGAAACACCCCCTGAAACATGGATAAGAAAAATGTATAACGAATTTTTGGAGAAATCCGAATATGTGGATTATGATGATCCGGATGTTAAAAGCCTGGCTGAAAGACTAAAGGCTGAGTCGTCGGATGAATTATCGCTTATCAGGAACACCTATTACTTTGTAAGAGATGAGATCAGACATTCATGGGATGCCAAGGACAGACGGGTTACGGTTTCTGCAAGTGATACACTTCGGGAAGGCGTCGGCATCTGCTGGGCCAAGGCAAACCTGCTTGCGGCACTTTTACGTGCAAACGGTATTCCGACAGGCTTTTCCTATCAACGGCTGACCCTCGGTGATACACCCGATACGGGATATTGCATTCATGCAATGAATACGGTTTATATCAGCAGTCACGATAAGTGGATAAGGCTTGATGCCAGAGGAAATAAAGAAGGCGTAAGCGCTGAGTTTTCAACTGATGAAGAGATACTTGCTTTTGAGATAAGGAGCGAAGGTGAAACAGATTATCATGACAATCATTCCTATCCGGACAAGGGATTGATGAAGGTCCTGAAGGACAGCACGGATGCAATAGACATGTATCTT
>JAFSWJ010000238.1 GCA_017444545.1 Lachnospiraceae bacterium | reverse complement strand
GGCATGAAGCAGTTCCTGCGGACGCTGATCTCAACCTTTTCACAGTTCGGATCCTTTCCCTTGAAATTGGCATAGAGAACGGTCTCATCGCCATCCTGTTTTGAAAACCACTTGTAAACCGACTCGTCCTTCTGCCAGGATGTGGGGTCGGGTTCTCCTTTGATACACTCATCAAGAGTCACGGTTTCATACATCATGAGATCGTTCAGAAAAACACTTCCCGTATGCCTCACCGTAGGGGCAAAATACCAGTCTCCGCAGACATAGGTCGTATAGGGATTGTAATCACCGAAAATGCTGTTTTTCACTCTCACTGTCCAGACATCGCCTTCATATCTTTCCCAGCCCGTGACAGGCTCTGCTCCCGTGATCACGGCGCCCAGCGGCTTCTCGGAACGGTATGTGATCCTTTCCTCATCCGTTCCCGCATTTTTCGGATTCACATACTCACGGTATACACCGGGTTTTACCACAACCTCATCACCGGGGAGTGCAATATCCGCTGCCTCCTGTATCCTTTTGAACGGTTTTTCACTGCTGCCGTCTCCCGACTGTGTCACAGCTGCATCAACATAATAAGAGCGTCCCATACAAACCTCCTGTCATCTGTAGATCATCCATTAAATCCAATTGATGTAACAAATTTTATTTTACGACAGGGTCTATACGATTGCAAAAAAAATGCATATATTTTAAAATCAGAAAAGCTGTACCAGATATGGATCCGTGCTGAAAGGAACAACAATGAAAAATATCGACCTGACAAATCCGGATATAGAAAAGCTCATAGCAAATATCGAAAAGGTCATCATCGGAAAGAGAGACATGATCGAGTTGACCATCACTGCCCTGCTCGCAGGAGGCCATGTCCTCATAGAGGATATACCGGGAGTAGGCAAAACGCAGTTGGCATCGGCTCTTTCAGTTTCATGCGGCGGCGTCTTTAACAGGCTCCAGCTGACACCGGATGTCATGCCCTCCGATATCACAGGCTTTTCCCTGATCGATCCCGCAACAAAAGAGCTTACATTTCGTCAGGGCGCTGCTTTTTGCAACTTCCTCCTTGCAGATGAGATAAACAGGTCATCACCAAAGACCCAGTCGGCCCTGCTTGAAGTCATGGAGGAATCCCAGATCAGCATAGACGGCGAAACATACGAGCTGCCCTCGCCTTTCATGGTACTTGCAACCCAGAATCCCGTGGAGACCTACGGCACCTACCACCTGCCCGAAGCGCAGATGGACAGGTTTCTGATGCGTCTTGAGATGGGCTATCCCGGAAGGGAAAACGAGCTGTCCATACTGAACCGTCCGGAAAGCATCCAGGCAAAGGATCTTTCTGAGGTCATCACTCTGAAATCCATCGAAGAAATGAAGAAGACCGCTTCGCAGACCGAATGCAGCGAACTCATCAACAGATACATCATTGCGATCTCTGAAAAAACCAGAGATGACGAGGGAATACTCCTGGGTGTCAGTCCCAGAGGTTCCATAGCCCTGCAGTCTGCTTCAAAAGCCTACGCCTTCATACAGGGCCGTGACTATGTCTGCCCCGATGATGTGAAATATCTGGCACCCTTCGTGCTCGCTCACAGGCTGATCCTCACCGCTTCGGGCAGGGCAAAATGGGAAAATGCCTCAAACTCAATACGTCTTTTCCTTGACGAGATCCCCATTCCCACCTGATACATCAAAGGCTTATGAAGATCAATATCAGACCACGTCAGATAATAAGCTGCCTTTTTGCAGCACTGTTCATTTTCGTCTTTGCTCTCTACTGCAGCGGCAGAGTGGGCTGGTTTTTGCTGCTCGCCCTCATACTGACTCCGCTCTTTTCAGTACTGCTTACCATCCTTTGCAAAAAGAATCTTGAGATCAAAGCATCCCTCGATCACGATCTGATGAGCAGGGGAGATCACTGCACCCTCACAGTATCTTTGTATAATAAAGGCCTGCTGCCATGTCCCCCCGTCATCATAAATATCACCGAAAGGGAGGGACTTTCTGCCGACAGTGTATCCCTCATACTGAAGCTTTCCTCCCTCCCGAAAAAGAGTTCGTATGCAAAGGTCACTTTTACTGCAAAGCTTTCGGGGGGTGTTTTCATTGGTGCTCAGTCCGTGATCCTTTCCGATTATTTCGGGATCGTTTCCACAAGACTTGACCGTAAGGATGAATTCATATTCAAAGCAGGAGTCATCCCCGGCATCGCAAAGATGACCAATACATCGGATCTTCTGCTTTCAGTCCATGATGCTTTTGCAGCAAACAAAAACGATGAGACAGTTGATGAGTCTACCATTTTTTTCGGAGGCTTCCCCGGATATGAATACAGGGAATACCGGCCCGGAGATCCGTTAAAGAGGATAAACAGCAAGCTTTCCGCTAAAAGAGACCGTCTCATGGTCAGACTTGACGAAAGGCAGGCCTCCTCAAATATCATCTTCGTCCTTGATCCATTCCTGGAAGAGGAAGATCCGGTTCTTTCACAGTCCGTGCTTGAAGAGAGCCTCGGTATGATCCTTACATTAATGAACCTGGATTTCTCGGTCAGTTTTTATTATCTCATGGATGGAAAATGGTTTCTCGAAAAGATCTTTTCCGAGGATTCCCTTGTCATGCTTTCAAGAAAGCTGGCATATTTCATGTTCACTGACAAAACGGATTTTGATCTGCCTGAAAAGGAAAGAGAAGACGGATCCGGTGTCATCATCTGTCAGGCGAAATCATCATCAAAGACAACCGCAAAGCTGTCCGGGAAAGGCTTTCACATTTATTCCGTGTCAGGCGGGGAATGGAGGCATTTATGATCATCTTCCTGCCTTCCTTCATACTCTCCGTCATATTGACCGTATCCACAATAAGCGTATACGGCACCCTTCTGCCGCTGCAGACTCTCGTTCTTATTATCCTGTTTTGCGCCGTGGCCTTTGCCGCACTCATATATACCGACAGACACAGGCTTTCCGGGACGCTTGTCATGATCGTATACATCTTTCTGTCCTTTGCGGGAGTGAACCTGCTGTCCCGCGCAGGCATGCAGACCACTGACGTTTATTTCTGGCAATGGGTGCTGACCTCCGGTGATGAAGTGGAGTTCAATATCTTTTTTATCATTGCACTGATCCTGGGTTCCTCCATGTTTTTTTCCATTACCGTCTACTACTTTCATGTGGTGCTCTACCGTATTTCTTTCCTGACTCTGGTGAGCCTCATGCCCTGCATCCTCTACGCAAAGGTCATGGCTGATATCAACAACTTCTATCTGATCCTGATCGCCGGAGGCAATATCCTGCTGCATATCCTGCATTGTCAGTGGAAAAGAGAATATGAGACCAGAAATGAAAGACCTCTTTCCTTTGGAAAAATCTCAAAATACAGGATCCCGGTCTCGGTGCTTTTTTTCATCCTCCTGGTACTGCTTGTCAGTTCACTGATACCCAAAAAGGAAGAGGCAAAGTATTATGACAGATTTG
>JAFSWJ010000237.1 GCA_017444545.1 Lachnospiraceae bacterium | reverse complement strand
CTGAAAAAATGTTTTTTGGAATTTTTTCAGGGTTGCATTGCTGTTTGTTTGTCAAGGTGCTCTATCCCGCATGATTACTGAGTATTCTGCGGTTTTTTGCGCTCCCCATACGGGCAGTGCGAAATATATATTAGCATTATCATCCTGCGATGTCAACAACAAAAAACAAACTTTTTCAAACTTTTTCATCATTATTTATTTCTTCATTATATAAAGGGAAAAACAGACTCACAAACGCTTATATTATTTCGAACAGTCTGTCACAGAAAGAATGTTCTTATTATGCACTCTATCTCATCTGTTCCAGGAGGGCTTGACGAGCTTTCTTCTGTAATAATCAGATCTCTGCCTATGACGATGCCACTTTTCAAATATTGTTTGATCCTGTCAACCGTATGTCTTGCATAGTCTTCGTTGTCCATCATCCCCCTGTGTTCCCAGTAGAGCTGCCTTCTCTCTTTTACGTTTAAGACTGTGAAGTCGGGGTGTATCCTGATTCCGCTTTTCAGCACAGGCGGACATTCGTATTTATACGGAATCCCGTGTCCTGCCAGAGCATTTGCCAACAGGAAATTCAGAAACAGCAACAAGACCGTGATCAATGGTCACCGGTACAAAAAAGAACGAGTGAAAACTCTGAAGAAAGGGTAGCAGACAACTACAGGAAAAACAAGAGTCGAATTGAAAAAAAGCGCTTATTATGGTAAATTTATTGCGTTATATGAATACGAAGGGCTTTTTTCGCGCAGGAGTTCTTTCACAAATACAAAGACTCTTCTATATAGATAAGGACAATTTATAATGAGCGCTAAAGTTTCACAGGCAGTCATCATAGCAGGCGGCAGGGGAGAACGGCTCCGTCCCTTCACCGATACCGCGCCAAAGCCTCTTTTTCCCATAGGAGGCATTCCCTTCATAAACAGACTTCTGGACCAGATCTCCTCCTTCGGGATAAAGGATGTGGTGATCCTTTTAGGTTACAGGGCTGATCAGGTCATGGATGAGGTCGGCGACGGCAGCCGCTTCGGTCTGAACATCCTTTACGATGTCACTCCCCCAGAATACGATACCGGACAGCGTCTGATACATTCCAGGGATCTCCTGTCAGAAGATTTCCTCATGATGTACTGCGACAATTACTGTCCCATCGATTTTGAAACACTTTGCCGGGAATACCGTGAAAACGAAGCAGTCATACAGCTTTCCGTCTATGCGAACAGGGATAAATACACAAAAGACAACGTGATCATAGAAAACGGACAGGTAGTGCTGTATGACAAAAAGAGGCTCAGCCCTGATCTTTCAGGTGTTGATATAGGATATGCCATAGTGAAGAGATCTTCTCTCGATCTGCTGGGGAACGACGTCAGTTTTTCGGCCGTATATCCAAAGCTGGTGAAAAAAAAGAAGCTCTTTGCAACAGTGACGGAACACAGATATTATTCCATTGGCGGTTACGAACGGCTTCCTCTGACAGAGGAATTTTTCAGGGAAAAAAAGGTTGTATTCCTCGACAGGGACGGAACCATAAATGTCCGGCCGCCGAAGGCATGCTACATAGAAAGGCCGGAGGATTTCAAATGGCTTGCGGGTACGAGAGAAGCCATCAAAAAGCTTCATGATAATAAAGTCATCACGATCCTCGTCAGCAACCAGCCCGGCATAGCCCGCGGAAACCTCACCGAGGAAACACTGACAAAAATACACGAAAAGATGCAGTCGGATCTTGAGGAGTACGGCTGTCGGATAGATCATATCTATTACTGTCCTCACGGCTGGGACGACGGCTGCGATTGCAGAAAACCGAAGCCCGGCATGCTCTATATGGCACAGAGGGATCTTTCCCTTGATCTGACAAAATGCGTGCTGTTCGGAGATGACGAAAGAGATATAGAGGCAGGAGAGGCAGCAAGGGTCAGATCCATCCTGGTATCCGATGAATATCCTTTTTCTGAAGCAGTAGATGATTATCTGAAAGGAAAGATAAAATGATCATATCAAAAACCCCTCTCAGGGCGTCCTTTTTCGGAGGCGGAACCGATTTTGCAGACTATTTCCGCAACAGCAGATTCGGATACGGGTCTGTCATCAGCACTGCGCTCAACATGCATGTGTACATCACCGTAAACAAAAGATTCGATAATAAGATCAGGGTGGTCTATACCGGAAACGAACTGGTGGAAAACGCCCATGAAGTAAAGCACAACATAATAAGGGAAGCACTGAACATCACCGGTATCGAAAACGGTGTGGAGATAGTCTACATGGCAGATCTGCCCATGACGGATCTGGGTGTCGGGCTTGCTTCGTCAAGCGCCCTCGCCGTGGGAGTCCTCAATGCCCTCCATGTTTTCAAGGGTGAATATGTATCTCCCAGAGACCTTGCAAAAGAGGCTGTGGATATTGAACTCAACCGCCTGGGGCAGCAGATAGGTGTCCAGGATCAGTACGCAGTCGCCTACGGCGGTTTCAACAGATATATATTTAATGCAGATGACACTGTTTCCGTGACACCCGTCATCCTTTCACCGGAAAACAGGGAGACACTGCTGAACAATCTTCTGCTTTTTTATACGGGAAATCCCAGGGACTCAAGAGCGATATTTGCAGAACAGAAAAAGACAACGCAAAACAAAAAAGAGATCTACGATTCACTTGTGGAAGCAACTGACAGGGCTCTCGAATACCTGAAAAAGGGCGACCTTGATGAATGGGGTTACCTGCTGAACGAGACCTGGCTTACAAAAAAGAAATTTGCAAGCGGCGTATCAAACCCGCTTGTTGATGATATGTATGAAAAAGCAACAAAAGCAGGTGCGTTGGGCGGAAAGATCCTCGGTGCCGGCGGCGGCGGATTCATGCTGCTGTATGTTCCGGTATCAAAACAGCAGGATGTGAGAAATGCCCTGTCGGATTTCAAGGAGATCGATTTTGCCATGGACATGCAGGGAAGCAGAATCATTTTTTCAGACTGAATGCAGCTGCAAAAGGCAAAGTACGCTCCGGCACAGGTCAAAGGAAAAAAACAGCTATACCAGATCACAAGGAGACAAAAAAATGGATCACGAAAAACTGGCAGATGAATATATCCGAAAGGAGATCGAGGTTCTGCAGAGTCTTGACAGAAAAAGCATAGCAAAGGCTCTGGACAAGCTCACTGAGGCCTGGGAAAACGAAAGAGACATATATATCTTTGGGAACGGGGGGAGCTCAGCAACCGCCTCCCATTTTGAAAATGACTTTAATAAAGGCGTATCAGAACCCCTCGAGAAAAAATTCCGTTTTCACTGTCTCAATGACAATATGTCCACGGTCATGGCTGTCGCAAACGATCTCGGCTTTGAAGAAGTCTTCCGTTTCCAGCTGGTAAACAGGGTGAAAAAGGATGACATCATCATGGCCATTTCCGGGAGCGGCAATTCAAAAAATGTTCTGAATGCAGTTGAATATGCAAAAGAAAGAGGAGCCTACATCATAGGCATCACAGGCTACAACGGCGGAAAACTCATGGGGCTTTCCGATCTGAACCTGCACGCTGATATAAACAGCATGCAGATCACGGAGGACATCCACATGATGTTCGACCATCTGATGATGAGCGTTTTGTACAAAACACTTTGTGGAAAGGATCATATGCAGGCGTAAATACGCCTTCATATGATGCCTGCCGCAATTAAATCCGGCTCCGCCGGTCGGCGGCAGGCCGGTAAGTCAGCTTTTTTGGTTCGTAACCGCTCACCGCTGTTCGCGGTTCGAAGATATACTTTGTGGAAAGGATCATATATCATGAGCAAAATTCTGATTACGGGAGCCGCAGGTTTCATTGGCTCACAGCTCGCACACAGACTGTACAGGGAAAAAAATGATGTTGTCCTGGTTGACGATTTTTCGTACGGATCCGAGGACAATCTGATCTTTGAAGATGCCGACTTCAGGAGCACCATACACAGAAAGGATATACGTGACCTTGAATTCATGGATTCACTTTTTCAAAAGGAGAATTTTGACATCGTATATCATATCGCCGGTATAACTCCTCTCCCCGACTGCCAGATCGACCCCCCGAGGGCGGTCGATGTGAATGTACGCGGGACCGTCATCCTCCTGGATCTGATCAGAAAATACGGCGTCAAAAAAATGATCTTTGCAAGTACCTCTGCAGTATATGAAAATAATAAGGACTTCCCTTCCGTCGAAGATCATGTCGAGAAACCAAGTCTCATCTACCCTTCGACAAAATACACGGCAGAACAGTACTGCAAAGCTTACTGGGATGCATATGGCATTCCCGTGGTTGTCTTAAGATTTGCAAATGTATACGGTCCGCATATCGACTGTCTGCGCACCCAGCCTCCGGTCATGGGATATATAATCCGTGAAAATCTTTTGGGCAACAAGCCCGTACTCCATTCAACAGGAGACCAAGAAAGAGATTTTGTTTTTGTGGAGGATCTGATAGATCTCGCGGTTCTTGTTTCAAAATCCGAAAGATATGATACGGTCAACGTTTCAACAAACAAAACCGTATCCATCAATACCATTGCAAAAATGATAGCGGATCAGATGGGATGTGGCGACAGAGGCATTGATTATGCGGATACTTCACACTACTGGTACAGGTACCCTGCTCTCTACGAAAAGCCTTATCCCATAAATGAGAAGCTGCTCGAAAATGAGGTGTTGAAATACACCTGCCTTTCAAACGAGCACGCAAAAGAAGCCTATGGATGGACTCCCAAAACATCGCTTGAGGAAGGCATCAGAAAAACCGTTGAATTCTGTGTCAGAGAATTAAAGAAAGCCGGTGTCGGAAAATGACAGACAAGATATCACTGATCATACCCTGTTATAACGAAGAAGACACTCTGCCCTTCATGGAAAAAGAGCTTGAAAAGGTCATGGCATCCTTTGAAAATGTTGACTTTGAGGTCATCCTCATAGACAACTGTTCAGAGGACGGCACCCTTTCTCTCATGAAAAAGCTCCACGAAAAAAATCCCGTCTACCAGTATATTTCCTTCTCAAGAAATTTCGGCAAGGATTCATCCATGTACGCCGGACTGAAGGCCTCCACCGGAGACTATGTTGCGATCCTGGATGCAGATCTGCAGGATCCTCCCGAACTTCTGAAGGAAATGTATGCGACTGTCAAAACAGGAGAATACGACTGCGTTGCTGCAAGACGCGGCGACAGACAGGGTGAACCATGGCTGCGCTCTGTTCTGGCAAAGGGCTTTTACAGACTCATGGCAATGATCTCAAGCTATGAGATAGTGGACGGTGCAAGGGATTTCAGGCTCATGTCAAGACAGATGGTGGATGCCGTTATCAGTCTCGAAGAAAGTGAACGTTTTTCAAAAGGGATCTTTTCCTGGGTCGGCTTCAAAACAAAATGGATCTCATTTGAGAACAGGGAAAGAGTAGCGGGAGATACAAAGCTTCCCATGAAGAGCGCCTTCTCATATGCTTTTCGCGGCATTGTGGCGTTTTCTACCATACCTCTGGTTGCAGTTTCCTGGATCGGCTTCTTCACATTTTTTGCAGCAATCATCTACACGATCTTTGTCATCATCCACCAGCTTGTGATGCACGAAGCCACACCCGGTTATCCTTCCATGATGTGTGTCATCCTCTTCGGATTTGGGATAACCTTTATGATACTGGGCATCATCGGTCAGTATCTTGCACAGATGTATCTCGAGATCAAAAACAGACCCCGATATATAATAAAAGAAAGCAGCAT
>JAFSWJ010000236.1 GCA_017444545.1 Lachnospiraceae bacterium | reverse complement strand
TCAGAAGCCAGCGCGCAAGTATAACCTTTTGCTGGTTTCCGCCTGACAGAGACTTGATGGGTGTATCGGAAGATGCCGTCTTGATGCTCAGGGTCTTGATGTACTCATCGGCAAAGGCATTTGCCTCGGCCTTTGAGAACGGTCTGAAAAAGCCTCTCATGACCTGAAGCGCAAGTATTATATTTTCCTTCACGGAAAGATCTCCGACGATACCGTCGATCTTTCTGTCCTCAGGCAGGTATCCGATGCCATTCTTCATGGCGTCGATGGGCTTTTGGATCTTTATGTGCTTTCCGTTCTTTTTCATGGAACCGGAAACCACCCTGTCCGCTCCAAAAATCGCCCTGACGCATTCGCTTCGGCCGGAACCCAAAAGTCCCGTAAATCCGTTTACCTCGCCCTTTCTGATGTGGAAATCAAAAGGCTTGATACCCTCGGTGCTCGAAAGCCCCTCAGCTTCAAAAAGCGGCTCGCCTTCTTCATCGATCTTTGTCGCAGTCTCTTCCGTCTTTATATCGGAAAGATCGTCCAGCTCCTTTCCAAGCATCTTTGATACCAGCTGAAGCCTGGGCAGATCCTTTATTTCATATTCTCCTACAAGTCTTCCGTCACGCAGGACGGTGATCCTGTCGCAGACCTCATAGACCTGGTCAAGGAAGTGGGTTACAAAGATGATACCGACCCCTCTTTCCTTGAGTTCCCTCATCAGCTTGAAAAGCTTCTGGACTTCCTGGTCATCAAGTGATGATGTGGGCTCATCAAGGATCAGTACCTTGCATTCCATATCCACCGCTCTGGCGATCGCAACCATCTGCTGCACTGCTATGGAACAGCTTCCCAGCTGCTGTGTCGCTCTTGCGGGTATATCGAGGGATTTGAGCATCCTGTCAGCTCCCTCGTTCATTTTCTTCCAGTTCTGATAGATGTCGTCCGACCTTCCTATGTACATATTCTCTGCAACCGAAAGGTTCGGGCAAAGGGTTATCTCCTGATAAACGGTGCTGATACCCATGTGCTGTGCATCCTGAGGCGAGCGGATGACGGCTTCTTTGTCATCCAGTCTGATACTTCCTTCGTCCTTTGTATAAACGCCTGTCAGCACCTTTATGAGAGTGGACTTTCCGGCTCCGTTCTCCCCCATCAGAGCATGGATCTCGCCTTTTCTCAAAGTGAAATCCACCTGGGAAAGTGCCTTCACTCCGGGGAATTCCTTGTTGATCCCCCTCATGGTGAGTATAGTCTCTTTTGCCATACTGTTGTGACCTCCATACTTTTCAAAAACGCGGCATAAGCATCTGCCTTTCATGTGACACTTATACCGCGTTTTGAATTTTACCTAAGTATTCTTATATACCCGAAACCGGATATCAGATTCCGTAGTTGTCTACGTCTTCCTGTGTGATGGTTGTAGCGTCGAAGCCCTTCTCATCCATGATGATGGTCTTCTCTGCGATCGTTCCGCCGCTCTCAAGAGTCTTGATAACGTCGTTGATGTATGATGACTGGAAAGGATTGCACTGTCCGTCATAGTTCCAGTTCTGAGCAAGGAGCTCTTCAAGTGCCCACTTGTTGCAGTCAAAGCCCATTACGATAACGTCCTTGCCTACGCCGTGAGAGATGTTTGCCTTGTCAAGAGCTGCTACAGCACCCTTTGCCATATCGTCGTTCTCTGCATAGATTACGTTGAACTTTGTTCCTGCATCGATAACTGACTGAACGATCTGCTGTGCGTTCTCTGCATTCCACTCAGCCGTCTGCTGTGTAACGATGTTCCAGTTGTCCTCTGCTGCAACCTTTGCATCAAGGGCGCCTGAACGTCCCTTCTGAGCTGCTGATCCCATAACACCCTGGATGTGGATCACGTTGTACTCGTCAAGGTTCTGGCTTGCAAGCCAGTCAACTGCTGTCTGGCCTTCCTTGTCCATATCGGAAACGATGGAAGCTGCATAGAGGCTGGGATCTGCATCGATCGTACGGTCGAAAAGGATTACGTTGATTCCTGCATCCTGTGCATCCTGGAGCACTGAATCCCATCCTGATGTATCAGCTGCTGAAAGCAGGAGATAATCAACACCGTCCTGAATGAACTTCTGAGCTGCTGTGATCTGCTCATCGTTCTTGAGGCTGTATGCGAATGAAGCATCATATCCGTTCTCCTTTGAGAAGGTAGCCTTCAGATCCTTGTCGTTTGCTGTACGATATCCGGACTCGTTGGGGTCGTTGTTGATGATACCGACCTTGATGAGGTCTCCGCTGTCTGCTGCAGGTGCCTCAGCTGCGGGTTCTTCTGCTGCGGGCTCTTCAGCTGCGGGCTCCTCTGCTGCTGCAGGCTCTTCTGCTGCAGGCTCGGGAGCGGGTGCAGGAGCTGCTGCCTGGCTGCCGCATGCCATGAGACCGAATGCCATTGCTGATGCCATCAATACTGCCAATACTTTCTTCTTCATAAATAATCCTCCTAATATGAAAGAATAGTTTTTCAAAGGACCATCCCTTTGATGCTCCTATCCTAATCCATTTTTGTAAAGAAGGAAATTAACAAAAATCCTTTGAGGGTTAGGATTTTTACCGTGATAATAAAAACGGTTGAGATTTTTATTATAGAGGTGGAAAAAATTAATGTGACAGGGGGACTGTCCCCCTGTCACATCACGGGGACTGTATAAGACGCAGATATCCGGTTTTGCGCCGTCCTTTTTCGCGCCGCACATGATACTTGAAAGTGCTAAAATCTCAGGGACGAAGGTACAGGGATGTACCTTCGAGGCCACACTGAGCATGGATGCGAATGTGGCCGACCCGTGACTGTCCTGTAACCGGATGCACTTTCTTAGTATCATAGGCGGGAAAAAACTGACAAGCAAAATCGGATATCTGCGTCTTAAATTAAAAGATATGACAGGGGGACTGTCCCCCTGTCACATCTTCTTGGGCAGGGAAACAGTGACGATGGTACCTTCACCGTAGGTGGAATCTATGTGGATACCGTACCTGTCGCCGAATTTCAGCCTGATCCTCTCGTTTACGTTATAGAGACCGAATATCTCCGCTGCCTCCCTGTTTCCGGAAGCATCGTTTGTATTATCCGTCTTTTCTCCGATGTTTATCTTGCTCCTGATCTGAAGGAGGCGCTCTTCCTTCATGCCTATGCCGTCATCGGCCACATGCAGATAGACGATGCTGCCTTCGGTGTCTCCGGTGATCCTGATGCAGCCTCCGCCGCGCTTGTTCTTGATGCCGTGATAAAGGGCGTTTTCCACTATGGGCTGGATCGTGATCTTCGGGATCAGGCAGTCATAGAGTTCCTCCGGCACATCAACGCTGTAGCTGAGGATGTCCTGGTATCTGACCTGCTGTATCTGAAGATAAGAAATGACATGCTTCATCTCATCGCCGATGGTAACGATATCCCGGCCCTGACCAAGGGAGGCCCTGAAAAATTCCGACAGGCTCCCCACCATGCTGACCACCTTTTTCTGATCGCCGGCCTCGGCAAGCCATATAATGGTATCAAGCGTATTATAGAGGAAATGCGGATTGATCTGGGCCTGCAAAAGCTCAAGCTCCGCCACACGCAGGTTTTCCTGCTCGGTACGTACCTGGGCGATGAGCATGTTGATCCTCTCGATCATCTCATCAAGGGAGCGGCTTAAGACCCCAAGCTCCGCTCCAGCATCAAGATTTGCACGGACATTCAGATCTCCCGCCGCCACCTTTTCGGTGACCTGAGACAGCTTCAAAACCGGGCTTGTGATGGATCTTGAAATGGAATAGGTTATACGGATCAGCAATATGAAGATGAAGACGGCCGCTATGAAGGAAATGGTCAGCGCCTTCGTATAGAACCCGTTGACCTCGTTACGGACCCTCTGCATATCCTGTATCTCATAATAAATGAACTGGATGATGGTCTCCCTGACAAGACCCGTGACTATCTGGACATCGTTTTCCCAGATCTCGATGTTTTCCTCGTATCTGCCGCCCTCCTGCAGGTTGTCCCGGATCCTTCGGGTATAGGTTCCAAGGTTTTTGAGGTACATCCTGATATCCTCAAGTCTGCCCTCGTTGTCCGAATCAAGGCTGCCCTCTTTATCAAGCTCATCCACCACATCGGTTGCGGTCTTCAGCATGTTTTCCAGTTCCGATTCCTCATAGGTCTTGCTTTCGACTATAACAAGATAGGTCTCATAATCAAAATCCTTTTTGAAATCAAGACTGAACCGGCTGGCCCTTCCCGCAGACTCTATGGCCTGGTCGTAGCGCTTGTTCTGCCGCAGCAGGGTGACCACGGAAAACAAAGTGAAGGTCACAAGCGGCAGGATGACTATCAAATATGAAAATCTGATCTTGGAGGCAAGGGGCAGTTCCGCCCACTTTTTTCGAAGCTTTTTCATTTATTATCCTGAACATGACCGTTCCTGTACTGGGTCGGGGTCACGCCCTGTGTCCTCTTGAAAAGGTAGGAAAAATAATGGGGATCCTTGTAGCCCACATCATAGCTGATGTCCGATCCGCTCTTTGACGTGCACCTGAGCATTTCCTTTGCTTTGTTCATCCTGAAATCGGTGAGGTACTTGACAAAGGTCTGTCCCGTCTCCTGCGCAAAGACCATGCTCATATAATTGGGCGAGAAATTGCTGTAGGCAGCCACTGAATTCAGCGACAGGTCCGGATCGGCAAAATTCTCCTCCATATACCTGATGGCTTCCTCCACGGCGCCTTTGTGCCGGCTGTTCGACACACCCTCGCGCAGCTCAATGGCCTTGTTTATTATACTGACGATGT
>JAFSWJ010000235.1 GCA_017444545.1 Lachnospiraceae bacterium | reverse complement strand
GGGGTGGGACAGGGGACGTTTCTCTGTCCCAGATTTATGTCAATCATTTTGGTCTAGATTGTCATTTATTCGCTGTTTGATTCGGTTCACATAAATGTGGGACAGAGAAACGTCCCCTGACCCACACTGGTGTTATTTTTTTGAGTAATAATCGTTGATCGCTGCGGACAGTTTTTCCAAATCATAAAAGCCGGAGTAATCGGGAGTTCTCCTTTGTACAGTTTCTCCGGTATCTTTGTTTGTGAGTTCCACTGTCGTAAACCGTGTCAGTCCGTTTGATCTTTTGGGAAGAAGATCCACATCCACTTCTATTCCGTTGTCGATGTTCTCTCCTGCCTCGTTCAGCATACGTCCGCTGTATGCCGACATCCTGAAGGTCATTCCCTCGCCTGTAGTCCCGACCAGTACCGCGCAGCTGCCTCCGCCGCTTCTTTCACCCATAATCAGATATCCCTTGTCTTTCATTATGGACGGGAATATGTTTCCACAGGAAAATGAGGATGAACTGGTGAGAATGGCAAAGTTCAGATCATAGGGTTCTCTTTCATCCTTTTCATCAAACTCCCTGTCAAAATTCGTATCCGCCTCGTAGGTCTCCACCAGTCTCTGTCCCGTGTTCACATTCTCATCGCAAAATGAGACCTCTCTTTCTCCTGTTATAAGGCAGGTAAGCATGGCCACCTCGTCAAGAGATCCGCCTGTATTATTTGAACAGTCGATCACAAAATTTTTGATCTCCGGGTCCTCTTCGGCATCCTTCATACATTCATCTATGTACAGAATGTCATCACCCCTCATGGAAAGCATTGAGGGCTTTGAACCGCCTTCCTTGTAGTATCTGTTCCATTTTCCCATATCAAAGCCCATGAAGGAGTCAAGAACATATACCGCTGTATCACCCTGCTTGATATATTTCTCTCCGTTATAGGCATTGTTTCTCATTTTTATCCTCGGGCTGTAATATTTCCAGGACTCTTCTATTTCATCGTAGTCACTCTGGATATTATTGAACTGGTCCTCCAGTTCCTCTTCCAGTTCATCGCATTTATTATCCAGTTCTTCCTGCCCGGCATTTGCAAGGTGTGCACTGGTTACATCAGTATGTCCCCCGTCATAGACAAACAGATTGAGTTTTTTCAGTCCCTCCATGTATTCCGCGAAATCCTCAGACTTCAGAAGCTCCAGGGTCTTTTCTCCCTCGCTGCCATATTCCGTCAATGCCTGTTCAAGCCCTTTTTCAGCCAGATCATCATTTAAGGCAGCCTTTCCGGGCAGACCATAGAAATTGTCAAAGGTAAAGAGCAATTTATTGTATGCGTATTCTGCCATATCCTTCGGCCTCTTATTGTCATCTCCCAGCGCATCTATTATGGGAAGCGCATAATCAGGATCGCGGTCAGCTATATTCTCATACATCACCGAATCATCTACATTGAAATAAACGGTCTCGCCGTTGCATACCATGTAATGATACACGAGATCGGTGAAGATATCGGAAAGAGTCGATGCCGGAAAATACACATCGTCATCATCGCCGTAGATATCTATATCATATTTCCCAAGATCATACTTCACACTCCCGTCTCCGGTACGTTTTGTCTCACTGATCCTCACATAGGGGATACCGTCGCAGTAGCAGCTGTCAATGCCCTCCTGGATCAGAGACATGAGGTTTGTAAACCCCGTCATATTATCGGAGCTCATCACATCCTTTTCGGTGTCGATCTTTGCCTGTCCGTATGCATTTGTGAGTATGTAAGTGCTTTCGCCGTCCTTTTCTACCGTCATGGTATGGTCGCCGGGATCGTGGCTGTCCTTCATGATGTGATCGTAAAACTCTTTGATCCCGATATACGGAACACTGGGACTTGAGCTATAATAACGGATCTTTACGGTCTCATCCGTAAGTTCTTTTTTGAACACGGGAAGTTCCTTTTCCTCATAGGATACATCCCTGTCGGATACTTCCTCTTTTTCCGATGCATATATGCTAAAAGTCTGTGTCAAAATCATTGAAGTCAAAAGCACCGCCGCCGTCACAAGCCTGATGATTCTTTTCATATCTCTCATTCGTATATCCCCCTGGTAAATGTTGATGATAAAACTGCTTCAAATTATAAACCATGAAGCTTGATCATTCAATCTGCAGTGGGACAGGGTGGGACAGGGGACGTGTCTCTGTCCCAAGTTTATGTCAACCCGTCTGACAAGGGGGGGACGGTTCTCTGTTTTGCGAAAAACCACAACTGAGAACCGTCCCCTCTGCTAAAAATATCGTTAACATAATTGTGGGACAGAGAAACGTCCCCTGTCCCACAAAACTTTTTTAAAACCCTGGCGGATGATTTGCGTCTATACAGACAGAAGGCGAAAAAATGCTTTTCATAAACAAATTAAAATACGGAGGAAACAATTATGAAAAAGAAGATCATCACGGCAATCCTTGCAGGAACCATCGTAACAACATCAATGACGGGATGCGGAGCGGTAAAAAGTGCTTCCGATGCAACGGCTGCAGAGTCACCGGCGGTATGTATCGAGGCCGAGTATCCAGATGAGGCACCGGCGGCAGATAATTATGAGGAGGCGGCAGGTTCTTATTATATTGAGGCTGAGACCGGGGAATACAAAAATGAATCCTTTGCCGCAGCGGAAAACTCATATTCCGCTGACAGCTATGCCCGTTCACAGGCGGTTGATATGGAAGCTTCCACACTCTGCCCCGATCTCATTTACCCCGAGCCCGCACCAAAGCATCGTCCAAACGGCGAAACCTACAACAGCGTGGTCGAAAACCCTTTCACCGATGTGGCTTCCTCTCCTCTTTCAACCTTTGGGGCGGATGTTGACACAGCAAGCTATTCAAACCTCAGGCGGATGATCAACGACGGATATTCTCTTTTTGATATACCAAAGGGATCCATACGTACAGAAGAACTTGTAAACTATTTTGATTACGCATACAAAAGCCCGAAAAGCGGGGATGACTTTGCGGTAAACGCATCCATCATCGACTGCCCGTGGAACAGTGAAACGAAGCTTGTAAACCTCGGGATCAAGGCCAGGGAAATGGAGGAAGCGGAGGATATGGCATCAAACATAGTCTTTCTCATTGATGTTTCCGGTTC
>JAFSWJ010000234.1 GCA_017444545.1 Lachnospiraceae bacterium | reverse complement strand
TTGGATGTGATACGCTCCAGGGTTATTATCTCTCAACGGTCTACTCGGGAGATGACCTTCTGGAATACGCAAAGGAGGGAAGAAATGCGGTATAACTACTGGATGGATGTCTGTGCCTTCATCCTGCTCGTTATCCTCATAGTCCTGTATCTGACGAGACACTCGGTGAAGCTTCTCCAGAACAGCTTCTTTTATTCGATGGTGATGAGTGCTCTCTTTGCCACGGATTTTAATATCCTCTATGTGGCGGTGAGCGACGGTTCGCCGGTACTTGTCATGGTGATCAAGAGCATTGTCATGTCCCTTGATCTTCTGACTGCCGTGCTGTATGCCTTTTATATCACCACCTATTCCGGATATCAGGTCAGGAACAGGTCGGTTTTATGGAAGCTTTTTCCCGTAGCGGTTTTCTGTGTCATCGGGATCATTGCAAATCCCTTTACCGGCATTTTCTTTACGGTCGACAGCGGGTACGGAGTTACCTGGCAGCCGCTGTCGGTGCTGTATTTTCTGAGTCTCATGTATTATCTTTTCTATACCATCGTACTGCTTGTAAAGTCCAGGGATACCATGAGCCGGGAGAAGCTTTTCCTCATTGTACCCTTTCCGTTCCTGATCAGCTTTACCTCATATCTTGAGTACACCAATACGGAATTTCTGGGCAAGCATTTTGCCGAAGCCCTCCTTGGACTTATCCTTTATTTCGGTCTCAGAAATCCGGACGAGCTGTATGATGAGACGACGGGAATGTTCAACGATGCAGCCCTGACCTCCTACCTCGAAAAAAAGCTTGCTGCCGACAGGAGGATATTTATCGTTGCCATAAAGATACATGATGTGGAACTGCTGCGCAGGACCATAGGAAGCGAGGCGGGAAAGGGTCTGAGGGACCGTATCACCGAGCTTTTGTATTCTTATTCAAAGGATACCATGGCCTTTTCGGTATCAAGCGGACTATATTGCATAGTGACCGACAAAGGGGACAGGTCATATGCGGCAACGATCCAGAATGATCTGCGTGAAAAGCTGTCCAAGACCTTTTATTTTGACAAGGCAATGGTGGATATCTCATCCTCCGTCTGCCTCATAGAAATGCCCCGGGATGCAAAGGATACAACGGCTTTGATGGATGTCATCAAGCTCTTTGCCGAAGTCGGTGAAAAGAGAAATATGAGTGTGGTCAGCACGGCGGATCTTGATCTCCAGCACATCGCCTACATGCGTTCCATCGATGAAAAGGTCAGAAATGCCATAACGGACGGCAAGCTTGAGGTTTATTACCAGCCTATTTTTTCCTGCAAAAAGATGAGGTTTGTCGCTGCCGAGGCTCTGCTTCGTATGCATGATGACAAACACGGCTTTGTGTCTCCCGAGATCTTTGTTCCCGTGGCCGAAAACAACGGTTCCATAGTAAAGATAGACAATTTCGTCATAGAGCAGGTCTGCAGCATGATCTCCAGAAATGACTTAAAGAGCCTGGGAGTTGATTATATCGAGGTGAACCTTTCACCCGGCGACTGTATCCAGGATGACCTTGTAGGAAAGATCAGCGGATTTCTGGAGCATTATCATATCGATCCCTCGAGTATCAATCTTGAGATCACCGAGACCGCGCCGGATGAATTTACCGGCATAGTCGACAGGAATGTGAAGGCACTGCATGACCTTGGCATAAATTTCTCGCTTGATGATTTCGGTACCGGCTATTCGTCCCTGAGCCGTATCCTGACCCTGCCCTTAAAGATCATAAAGCTTGACAAGACACTGGTACAGCCTGCGTTCAGATCCGACATGGAAGAGGATGACGAGAGGACAAAGAACATCAAAAACTCAAATCCCAGGCTGATGCTTGAAAGCTATGTCGAGATGATCAAGAGCATCGGTGACGGTATCGTTGCCGAGGGTGTCGAAACAAAGGAACAGGCCGAGGAGATCATCAGGATGGGCTGTGATTACATCCAGGGCTTCTATTTTGCGCGTCCCATGCCTGAGGCTGATTTCATCAAAGTCCTGAAAGAGGGGAGGACCAAACAGATCGCGGATCTGAAGGTTTGATAAATGAAAAAGGATATTCTGGGCAACAAGATCTATCTCTATCTCACGGAGTTCTTTGCCGGCATGTCGGTCATGGCGGTGGAGCTTGGAGCAAGCAGGCTGCTGGCTCCATATTTTTCGTCTTCGCAGATCGTATGGACCATCATAATAGGAACCATCATGATAGCCATGGCTTTGGGAAACGTCTACGGCGGCAGGAGTGCCGACAAAGATCCCGATCCCGACAGGCTCTACAAAAGGATCCTCATTGCGGCAGTCTACATTGCAGCCATCCCCCTTGCCGGAAAATACATCATCATCGGTATCTCCGCGATACTGATCCTTTCCATAAACGTGAATTTTCTTATCATAGCGGCCTTTGTATCCTGCATGATCATCTTTGTCTTCCCGCTTTTTCTGCTGGGTACGGTCACGCCCTCCCTTGCCAGATACACGGTGAAAAGCCTTGATGAATC
>JAFSWJ010000233.1 GCA_017444545.1 Lachnospiraceae bacterium | reverse complement strand
CAAATGTCACCTTCAAGTCCACGGATGGCAGCAACAAGAGCTGTTCCGTGAGTATAAAGGCGACATAGGATTGATCCGGTGCCATCCGGTTTGAAAAAGCATTTGCGGGGAATATGACAGGATTACGACGGTTGTGCCATCAGGATCAGACATTCGGAGCCCCTGAAAGCGAAACCGTATTTGTAGATGTGTTCCGCAGGGATACCCCGGGACAGGAGGTCTGTGTCGTACTTCTTTTCCTCTATCTGCTTCAGGGCGTTCGCGGCAGTGTCTGAGAGATCTTTTTCGCCGTCCTCTTCATCCATAACCTTAAACTCCATGATGACTGCGACAGCGTTCTTATCTTTCGGCTCCATCACCACATCGTATCGTCCATAGCCGCTCTCTCTGTTTGATGTAAGGACATAGTCACCGGCTTTTTCCACCATCAGTCCTAATACGAAGCCGTGATAAAACCGTTCGGGTTCTTTGTGTTCTGAAGGTTTTACCCCGGTATCGAAACTTGAGAAGGTTTTGAGCGCGATATCATTCATGTACCTGTTCATATCCTTGACATTTCCCGTAAGCATACATTTTACAAAAGCCGAAAGAGAAGCTGTTCCGGAAAACCATCGTGATATGAGGCTTTCAAACATTATCCGGACTTCTTTATTTGTAAGGGTAAGGGTATACAGAAGCTTGTCAGCACCCAGGGGGTCATCCGATATGTTCCTTATGCTCACTGCCTTCAGGTAGCCTGAAGCAAAAAGCAGGCTCCACACAGCGTTTTCACTTCCGTCAAGGTTTGAGAATACGACCTGCTCGTCTATCTCTGCTTCTATGCTCTCACCCTTAAGGAGATACTCAAAGGTCTCCTTGAGTTTGGGATCGCCGGTGCGTATCAGACTGCCCGCAAGGGAGTTTGAGCTTGAGTCCGCCCAGTAGGGCTTAAACTCCCTGAATTTCAGAAAATTTGTGATAGACCAGGGATTATATATGTCTGTTTCATTTCCAAATGTGAATCCGTCATAAACCGCCTTTACCTTTTCCCGAAGAGCAGGATCAAAGCCCTGCTCGTCCATGGCAGCAAAGACCTCATCCTCCGTGAAGCCAAAGGCTGTGGAGTATTCATTGGTTGTGGTGGTTATGACCGTCAGGTTGTTCAGATCTGAAAAGATGGACTCCTTGCTCACACGGGTTATTCCCGTCATGATGCCCCTGCCGAGAGAAGGATTGGTCTTAAAGGTGTTGTTGAAGAGGCTCCTTGTAAATGATACCATCTCGTCCCAATATCCATTTACCCAGGCCTCCTGCATGGGGGTATCGTATTCATCGAGAAAGATCAGCGCTTTTTTTCCGTAATGATCCTCCAATAGTTCGGACAGCCTGTTCAGGGCAAGCTCAGCTTCCACGTCGCTCATGCTTTCAGCTATTTCTTCTGAGGCTGACTTGGCAACGCCTGTTAATGAGGAATGTTGTGCCATAAGCTGAGATAAAGATCTTTTGATCGCCTTGACTGCATCTTCATAATTATTCTGCTTGATCCCTGCAAATGTCAGAAAGATCACAGGCCATGCGCCCTGTTCCTTTCTCATTTCCACGTCCTGCCAGACGTCAAGATCCCCGAAGAGTTCTTCTCCGCGGCCTGCGTATTTCATCGAGAAGAAAGCCTCCGCAGTCCTCATGTTGAGAGTCTTCCCGAAACGCCTGGGACGGGTGATGAGGGTCACGGAATCCATGCTCTTCCACCACTCGGTGAGAAAGCCTGTCTTATCTATATAAAAGCATTTTTTTTCACGCAGATCGACAAAATCCTGCGCTCCTATTGATAT
>JAFSWJ010000232.1 GCA_017444545.1 Lachnospiraceae bacterium | reverse complement strand
TTTTTTCGCATGTATATATCAGTCCCTGGTGGTGGGATCATAGCCTTCCGGCGGCTCCCATCCCAGACCGTCCATGTATTCACCGCGAATGAGACCGTAGAGACCGGTCATATCATCTTCAAAAAATTTTTTTTGATTATCCGTCTGATCCGTCAGAAAGATGAGGAGTTTTTCCTGAGACTCTCCTCTTTTCATCATGGTCTCCACGGTATCCGACGTAACCTCCAGAGCTGCTGAAGCAGCCGCAAGGTGGTTTTCAATTTCGGCGGCAACAAGCCTTGTGGTGTCCTCTCCGGATTCGCGCACACCATCCACGGAAACCCTGTAGATAAGCCTCGAGGTAAAGATCACTGATATGCACATGAGCACAAAGGACAGGATCACCGTAGTGATGAAGCCTGTGCGGCTGCTCCTCATATCATCTTCATTTTCAACAGATCGCATTTTTTTGTATCTGACCGAGATGAAGAACATCAGGATGCCTATCAGAGCGGCGAGCACTACCGATATCACAAAGAGAGTGACGGCTATACTGCCGTAACCGTCCTCTGCGCCCTCCGGGATGCTGTCTTTCATCCAGGATGCTATCTGAAGACCGCCGATACATCCTCCGAATATGATGATGGACGCCGTGATCTGCAAAAGCATTCGAAGCCTCATACCGTTGACGGTCATCCGGCCTGTCACCACACCCCGGTTCCTGTAATCTCTTCCGACAGCCTCAGCCAAAAAAACTATGGTAATATATCCGGCAAATTCAAGCACGTAGTATGGATCCAATTTCCAGTCGGGATAATGAAAACAGCTGATGGTCCACATGGAAAATTCCATGAGGATGTAGCTGAGAGCGAGCGTATTGAATAAGGGAAGCTTCGCACCTTCTTTTCTGTTTTTTGCATAATAAAGGAGTGACTGCACACAGACACATTCGGCAATGGTCAGGCAGGTTCCCTGCCAGATATTGTTAAAATAGCCGCCATACTGCAGATAAAGTATGACCTGTGCGATATTTAACGGAATTGGAAGAAAGACCAGCGGATGAAAGAGTTTTTTTGATGCGGGATCGCGCATGTGAATGGCTGCTGCCATCAGGAGAGCAAAAGCCACATTCCATCCAAAATATGCCATAAGGGCGGATACATCCGGATCATCATGTATGATGAAGGTGTATGCCGCCCAGTAATAATCGCTCAGGAAATGCGCAAGAAAGAAACCCGTAACATAGAGCCATCCCCTCTTCGGGGTTTCTATATAACGAAAGACGCTGATGAATAGACCTGTGACGGCCGATAACAGCATTACTATGTTTTCGACTGTTGCAATGTTCATTCAGTGTTCGCTTTCTTTAATATTCAAGGGGACGGTTCTCCTGTTTTCCTTATCAGGGGGACGGTTCTCCTGTTTTCCTTATAAGGGGGACGGTTCTCCTGTTTTGGCTTTTCACGAAACAGGAGAACTGTCCCCCAATTCAGGAGAACTGTCCCCCGATTCGGGAGAACTGTCCCCCCGATTCGGGAGAACTGTCCCCCGATTCATTCAGGATTGCTTCAGCATCCGTCTCACCGAACCCCTCGGATCCGTGACAAGCAGTCTTACAAGCCAGATCACAAGACCAAAGGCCACCGCCGAAAGACCGAGGAAGGTGTCATTTACCATATCCTCAAGAGCAGGTGAAAAATAATCAGCCCGGAGCTCCGCGTATTCAAACAAAGCATCCACAAGCCACATGATCGATGCTCCCCAGTAGAGGAAGCACAGGATCCCCAGCTTCATGGAATCATCCTTTCTCGTATACCATTTCACGGTGACGGTCACTGCTGCAAAAACCATTATCAGTAGAGTCATCAGATCGTCTCCTCCTCTGTTTTGGAATTGTCTGCACGCTTCACTATGCGGTCAGCCACGGCACACATTCCTGCCCATACGCCGGTAAGCAGTACTGCCATACCGACACCGGCCGTTGCCATCTCATGCAGCATTTCCGCTGTATCCTCGGGACTGTTCATAGCCGTGAGAAAAGGAAAGAAGGGTGTAACTTCTCCGTGCCATATATGCTCAAAGGCAAGCATGGCAACTCCGCCCCAAAGCAGATAGGTGAGCCATTTCAGCTTTCTTGAAAGAGGGATCTTTGTCTCCTTCACCTCAACATGTCCTTCATTTTGTGATTCTTTTTTCTCAGCGTTCTTTTCGACCGCTGTAACTATTGCTGCTTCAGCAGCTGAAACCAGAAAACAAGCCATAATAAAACCTCCTTCAAAACAAGATGTATATGAACAATTATACCATAAGTGTCAATGATTCTCCCGTGCTCAGATCCTGCCCATCCAGTCGTTGAATACATCGGTGAGGGTCTGGTGCATGGTGTATTGCGGCACAAAGCCCAGAGCTGAGATCCTGGTGTTGTCTCCCAAAAGGAGTGGTTCATCCGCCACCCTGAAAAGCTTTTTGTCGGAAACCACCTTTGCATCTGTCCCCGATATCTCAACCAGCATGTCGAGGATCTCGGAGATCTTCCAGGCTTTGCCGGTGCATATGTTTACAGGCACACCCGGCTCCCCCTTTTCCATGAGGATCCTCATGGCGGCGACACCGTCCCTGACATCGATGAAGTCCCGTGCAGTCTCCAGATTTCCAACGTGGATCTCAGGCTCTATGACACCTTTTTTGATCAGGGCCAGCTGGCGGGCAAAATTCTGGATCGCAGTTGCGGGCGGATGTCCCGTACCCACATGGATGAACATACGGGGCAGAAAGACCGGCAGACCAAAATTCAAAAAATACTGACGTCCGAGCATTTCCACCCCGACCTTTGAAACCCCGTAGGGTGTCCAGGGGGTCAGCAGTCTGTCCTCCTTTAAGGGACAGTCCTCAGGAGTGATATTTCCGTATTCCGCGGATGAGCAGGCAAGCAGGACCTTTACATCCTTTCCCGAATCCTTCAGTTCCTTTGCACAGTACAAGACGTTTAATGTACCCTGGTAGTTTGTATTATGAGTCACATACTCGCAGTTCCAGGAATCCCCGTTGAAGGCCTGGGCTGCCATGTGGATGATGATGTCAGGGCTCAGATCCTTTATGATCGACATGAGCCTGTCGCGCTCGAGGATGTCGCAGCGGATGATCGAAGGGTCTGGGACCGCTGCCATGCGGCTTGAAGCGCTGTTTCGTGCTATGCCGTAAACCACGGCTCCATCCTTTTTGTAGCTGTTCATGAAGTGGGAGCCGACCATGCCGGTCCCGCCGGTAACCAGAACTTTCATCATTTTCTCCTTTTTGGGACAGGGGACGTTTCTCTGTCCCAGTTTTATGTTAACTTTCAAATCCTGCGAAATCATGTCCCGTTCGTTACAGGGGACGGTTCTGTGTAACACCAGATCCCGCCTGCATTTTACGCCGCAATCCCGAAAAAGTGTAACAGAGAACCGTCCCCGTGATACACTCATTTGAGTCGACATAATTTTGGGACAGAGATACGTCCCCTGTCCCACCGAAAAGCGTTACAGAGAACCGTCCCTGTGATACGCATTTTACGGGCAGTACCGCAGGAGGATGTCGATGAGGGCGTTGTACTCAACGGGCTTGCTGAGATAATCGGCAAAGCCCATGGACAGGTACTCCTCCTTTGAGCCGGCTATGGCATTTGCCGTGATGGCGATGACCGGCAGGGTCTCATATTTGCCTCCCATGGCACGGATCTCCTGCAAAGCCTCGACGCCGTCCATCTCAGGCATGAAATGATCCATCAGCACGACATCATAATCATTTTCCGAGATCAGCTTCAGAGCATCACGTGCAGAGGATGCGGTATCCAGCTGAAGCTTTGACATGGAAAGGAACTTTTCGATGACCACCAGGTTTAAGGGCATATCGTCCACGGCAAGGACCCTCATGTCCGGGGAATTGATGGTGATCCTTTCCACCCCCTCATCCTTGACTATCTCTGAGCGCTGCCACTCTCCCAAGGGCTTTTTGTCCGTTACCTTTTGAGGTATGAGCACAGTGAAGGCCGATCCCTTTCCGTATTTTGAGGAAGCCTCTATCCTTCCTTCCATCTTTTTTACAAGTTCTCTCGTAATCGCAAGACCCAGGCCTGTCCCCTCAACATTCCTGTTTCGCCTGCTGTCCACTCTTTCAAAGGAGTCATAGATCCTTTCCATGTCCTCCTCTTTGATTCCTATACCCGTATCCCTGATCTCAAAGTGAAGCTCCGCCATATCATCTCCTGTCATATATCCTGAAACAGACAGGGTCACAGAGCCCTTGGGCGTATATTTGATGCCGTTTGAAATGAGATTGATGAGGATCTGGCGGATACGGTTTTCATCTCCGAAATATCCGTCCGGCAGATGATGGTCTGCCTTTACCATGAACTCAATACCCTTATTGTCCGCCTTTGTATGCATCATCTGGTAGACTGTCCTGATGATGCGTCCCAGGGAATATTCACCCTCAGTCAGAGACAGCTTTCCGGCCTCGATCTTTTCAAAATCGAGTATGTCATTTACAAGAGACAGGAGCTGGTTTCCTGCTTCGCTGATATATCCGGCGTACTCCAGGATATTCTTTTCCTTTGACTCCTTGAGGATCATCTCGTCCATGCCCACGATGGCATTTATGGGCGTACGGATCTCGTGGGACATATTTGCCATGAAATCGGACTTGGCATGGCTGGCACGGATCGCACTCTCCCTGGCCTTGTCCAGATCCTTCATGGTCCTTTCCATGATGTTGAGGTTTTTCTGGAACTCGGTATCATCCACCATTTCAACCACATAGCCGGTGAATTTCCCTCTCTTTGAATACCGCAGTCTCACGGTTGCACGGTAAATATACTCCCCGATGGGTATGATCCTCTCCTGCTCCCTGTTTTCTTTTGATGCTATATCCTTCACCCATATGATGATGTTCCTGTAGAGGGAACTGTCCTTGGGATAGTTGTCCGTATCAAGATGAACCTCCGCGATCTCGGGAAAAAGCTCTTTGGAATTCTCATTGTAGTCCATCAGCCTGAAACTGCTGTCAAGCGAAATACACACGTAGTTCTTTCGTCTTTCGTAGATCGAGATGATACCCGAGGATATGCCGTAAAGCTGCGTTCTGTAGGACACGATGAGGTAGACCATGGCATTTATGACATAGGCCAGCGGCAGCAGATCTATCTCCAGCTTGATCCTCCTTTCAACGATGTAGAGGATCACGGTGAAGATCATACCAAATCCCAGAAACAGGATGGTGTTGTAGGTGGTATTCTTTTTTCTCCTCAGCGAATAGATGATGACCGTAAACGCCAGGAAGGTCTGGACAAAGAGCAGGATGATGTAGTAGGTATGCCCCGGTCCGTAGCTCTTTGTCAGATAGGTCACCCCGTTATAGTCCCCTATCGAAACATCAGTATAATAAAGACGGTTATAGCCTATGGTATTGATAAAGAAAAGCTGAACGGCATTGAGTGCCGCAAGCACCGTTATGGCCCAGCCCGGAACCCGTACCCGGCAGAACTGCGCATTTGAAAGGATCATGATAAATGGCAGGAAGGAGCATATATACAGTATTTTGTTGGCAAGCAGCGCTTCCTCCAGCGTTTTGGACAGCGCAAGAAACGTATATCCGAAATTGGATATACAGACAAAAATAAAAAACAGTATATGAAGCACATTGTGCTGCCTGATCATCGTCAGCATCATGTACAGCAACACACACGATATCACCGTACACAAGAGATAA
>JAFSWJ010000231.1 GCA_017444545.1 Lachnospiraceae bacterium | reverse complement strand
TTCAAAAAGGAGCTGGACGAATCTTTCGAAAGGCTTGAAAACGGCGATGTGATGAGCGGCAAGGTGGAAGGCGAGGATGAGGCTGCAAATGCAGCTGCCTGGCAGCACGTGAAGGAATTGAAGGATTCGGGAGAGGATTTTGAGGTGAAGGTCGGAGGCATGGTAAACGGTGGCCTCATCGCTTATGTGGAAGAGATCAGGGCCTTCATACCGGCATCCCAGATTTCACTTGAGTTTGTGGAAAACCTGGATGAGTATCTGGGAAAGACATTGAAGGTCAGGGTGATCACCTGTGATCCGAACAGGAAAAAGCTGGTCCTTTCCGCAAAGGTCATATTGAAGGAACAGGCAGACAAAGAGCTTGAGGAAAAGAGGAACAGCTTCCATGTGGGAGATATAGTTACCGGAAAGGTTGAAACCCTCATGCCTTACGGGGCGTTCATAGATCTGGGAGACAAGGTTTCTGGACTCGTTCATATCTCACGGATCTGCAACGAAAGGATAAAGCATCCCGGAGTGAAGCTGAAGGAAGGTGAGGAGGTCACCGCGAAGATCGTGGAGATGAAGGATGGAAAGATCAGCCTGTCGATCAGGGATCTCCTTGAAAGCGGAGAGGAAGCGGCAGATGAAAAGATAGAGCTTCCGAAGAGTGAGGAACTGACCACAAGTATGGCGGGACTTCTAAAGAACATCAAGCTGTAATATTTTGGTGTATCAAAGGGACGGTTCTTTTGTATCGCAGGATACCGTTACAGAAGAACCGCCCCTTCAGTTTGTGCTTTTTTGGTTGACATAAAAATGGGACAGAGATACGTCCCCTGTCCCACGTCCTCTGTCCCACGTCCCCTGTCCCACGTGGATTTACAGCTGGTTTTGCCAGGCTTTGAGAATCTTTGCTTTGTTGAATATGCTGAACCTGATAACGGCTCCGTCCGACATTCTGAAGGTGTTTTTTTCGTGGGATGCGACGTGGGCCGTGTTTATTATGGTTTTGTTATCGATGTAGATGAACCTGTCCGGGGACAGTTCGGGGCAGATCTTGCCGAGACCGCCGGACATGTGAAATGACCGGTCGCCGGTGAGGGCGACTATCGTGTAATATTTCTGCTCCTTCAGGTAGAGGATCTCGTCCTGAGTGACGTAGATGGTATCCTTTTCGCCGCGGATCTCAAGTCTCGGGACCTGTTTTTGTCTGTGCTCCCCGGCGATATCCACAAGTTCTGAAATATGCCGCTGGTACAGCGGCTTTTCAATGAATATAAAGTCCTCATGCTCTTTGTAGCGGGATCTGTAATCGATGGTGGATGAGGCCAGTACCATGCGGCCTGCAGCTCCGTGATGGGTCAGGTCGACAGCCGTCATAAAGCCGTCGGGAGAGGAGTGGGAAATGTCTATCAAAAAGAGGTCATATTTCGTACAGTAGGGAAGTATGGCCTCCCTGCTTCCGTAGGTATCGAAATATATGACCTCGTTTTGTCTGACGCGGACATCCCGCTCCCGTGAAAGCAGCCGCTCGGACTGCTTTCTGTCGGCGGGATCATCGTCAAGTATCGCTATGAATAATGACATTTCTCATTTTTTCCTGCGTGTGTTTTTTCCTGCTGCTTTGTTTTTTGCAGGTGCAGCTTTTTTTGCAGCTGTTGTCTTTTTTGCAGAAGACGTCTTTTTTGCAGGAGCCTTTGTCTTTGTGGCGGCTTTTTTTGCAGGGGCTTTTGACTTTCCGGCAGCCTCTGCCATCTTCATGGCGCGGACCTTTGTGGAAAGCCCGAAGAGTGTGATGAAGCCCTCTGCATCATGATGATCATACATATCACCGGTGGTGAAGCTTGCGATGCTCTCGTTGTAGAGAGAGTAGGGCTACTCCTCGCCTGCTTTTATTATATTGCCTTTGTAGAGCTTGAACTTCACGGGTCCCGTCACGTACTGCTGTGTTGATGTAATAAAAGCACAGATGGCTTCGCGGAGCGGAGTGAACCACTTGCCTTCATAAACGGTCTGTGCAAGCTCTTCGCCCATTTTCTTTTTGATGCGCATGGTTTCCCTGTCAAGGATAAGCTCCTCAAGCTGTTCGTGCGCAGCGTAGAGGATGGTGCCGCCGGGGGTCTCGTAAACGCCTCGGCTCTTCATGCCTACGACCCTGTTTTCGACGATGTCGATGATGCCGATGCCGTGTTTGCCGCCCAGGACGTTGAGTGTTTTTATTATATCGGCAAGCTTCATTTTGGTGCCGTTTACGCTGACCGGAACGCCCTTTTCAAAGGACATGGTCACGTACTCGCCTTTTGCCGGAGCCTTTTCGGGAGATACGCCGAGTGCCAGAAGCTTGTTGTAGTTGGGCTCTGCGGCGGGATCCTCGAGCTCGAGACCCTCGTGGCTGATGTGCCAGAGGTTGCGGTCGCGGCTGTAGGAATTTGATGCGGAAAAAGGCAGATGGATGCCGTGCTTCCTGGCGTATGCGATCTCTTCCTCGCGGGAATTCATGGTCCACTTGGGATCGCGCCATGCGGCGATGATGCGCAGATCGGGAGCCAGAGCCTTGATGCCGAGCTCAAACCTGATCTGGTCGTTGCCTTTGCCCGTTGCGCCGTGGCAGATGGCGGTAGCGCCTTCTTTTCTGGCTATCTCCACAAGTCTTTTTGCGATGACCGGGCGGGCCATGGAGGTTCCCAGCAGATATTTGTTTTCATATACGGCGTGTGCCTGAACGCAGGGAAGGACGTATTCCTCGCAGAATTCATCAGTCACATCCTCGATGTAGAGTTTTGTGGCGCCGGAAAGCCTTGCTCGTTCCTCAAGTCCGTCGAGCTCGTTTCCCTGTCCGCAGTCCACGCAGACGCAGATAACATCATAGTTGTAGTTTTCCTTCAGCCACGGGATGATGACTGTTGTGTCAAGTCCGCCGGAATAGGCAAGGACCACTTTTTCTTTTTTTGCCATGGTGATGACTCCTTTATTCTTTAGAATTTACTGAAATCAATATACACCGATGAATGTGATAATTCAAGAAGGAGCGGGACGGAGGGGTGGGACAGGGGACGTATCTGTGTCCCACACGAGTGGTTGACATAAAGTCAAGATGCAAAAATGTCCGCTGTCCTTCACGGGTGGTTGACATAAAGCTGGGACACAGATACGGTCTCCGCTCCGCTCCGGTCGGTGCTGGACAAACGTCTACCAGACGTTTAGCACCCCTGTCCCATCATATCATGACAGGGCGACCCTCTTTTTTGAGGATGCGCTGGATCGCGTATTTGCCGGAGACGAGTGCCACTGGCAGGCCGCCGGGACTCATGATCCACTGGCCGGCGATGTAAAAGTTTTTCAGGCCCTTTACGCGTCCGTTGCATTTGAGTTTTTTCACCGAAGGCTTTGTGGTAAAGGCCATATATCCGCCGTGGTAGGCATTGCAGTAACGTTCATAGGTCAAAGGACTCCAGCAGTCAAGCAGGGTGAGATGTCCATCAAGCTCGGGGAACGCTTTTATTATGCGCCCGGTGATCTGAGCGGCAAGCTCCTGCTTTTTGGCGGTGTAGCCCTCCTTTGACAGGCTCTTCCAATAAAGGAAATCCTCGTCGGTCTGCGGGAGGTTCACCTGAAGCACGGTCTTTCCCTCAGGCGCAAATGACGGGTCGTAGTCGTAGTTTTTGACGGAAAGCCTGTTAAAACTGCGGTTTCCTATGGTCAGAGGTTCACAGTCAAAAAACACCGTATCGCGTCCGGACAGCTTCGCATCCGTGACAAATGCGGTCTGGAAGCCGCTTATGACGGGATAATCAGAACTGTTCCGATATGCCCCGGCCCAGTCTTTCGGGGTATAGGTTTTGTCGAGGAACCTGTCAAAAAGGACATTCATGTCAACCGCGGAAATGACCTCGTCTGCCTTTATCACCTCGCCGTTTTCAAGCACGATGCCCTTTGCAGCGCCGTTTTCAACCAGGATGTCTTTCACGGCCGTGCCGGTAAAGAGCTTTCCGCCCATGTCTTTGAAACACTTTACGATCCTGTTTGTCATGGCAAGGGAGCCGCCGAGGGGAATTTCGCCGTTTCCGCTTGTAATGGTGGCATAGGAAACGATGAACGAATATGCGGTGTATTCGGCAGGCAGATAGTCGGTGACAAGCTTTGCAAGCAGCGGAGAGCGGAAGCGTGCTGCCAGTGTGCGAAGGTCGATGTTTCCGTATTCCTTCATGACTTTGGGCATGCCGGCCATGCTCCTGCCCATGTTCATATAATCAAAGAGGTTCATCATGTCTAAAGGCTTGTCGGCAGGTACCGTGCAGGTTTCGGCAAGCTTTACGTGGTCGATGAGCTTTGAGATCTCTGCTTCATCCTCGGGGGATAATTCGATGAGCTCACGTTTTGTCCGGTCAAGGTCCTTCCAGAGGGTAGCCTCTTTTCCGTCAAGACGTGAGGAATAGAATTTTTCCGT
>JAFSWJ010000230.1 GCA_017444545.1 Lachnospiraceae bacterium | reverse complement strand
CTGAGTCCGCATATCAATATGGTACGGTTGTGAAATTCGGAGAATGGGGAGATGCGGTTACCGCAGCCACTGTGAATGAATGGGATATCACTGCAAGGGAGTTTGTATTCACTAAAGCATCCGAATGTTCATACGCACTTACGTCTGAAAAGGCTTCAAATGTCAAGACCCTCAGCTGGAATGTACTTGACGCGCTTTCAAAGGTTGAAGAAGACACAGTCATCGTGACCAGCGAGAATGCGGCAGAGGAAGGAAAGACAAAGGCACTGCTGCCGGGAGGTACTTATTATCTGTATACAAAGGGACCGAAGGCAGAGGGTAAGTTTACAAGATATGCACAGGAGCCTGCCGAGGTGACTTTGGGTGCTGTCAAGAATATCGTGATAAAGCCCAGACATGACGGAAAGAAGATCGTTCTGAGCAATGATGATGTGAGAGAGAGTGATTTTGAGATCTTTGTTGACAGTGTCAGCGTTGTGTCGGTCAACGGTGCGGATTTCGATTTTGATAAAGAGATCAATCCTGTCGGGCTTGGGCTTACATATTACCTGTCCGGAAATAACTTTGATGAAGCGAAAGAACTGGGCTCGTTCACAACAAAGGTCGCCGGCGGAACCTACACACTGACTGTCAGCGGTGCTCCAAATGGTTCAGATGCAAAGAGGGAAGGATATCGAAAGAACGAATACAATATCACCTATGCTCCCGGTGAGTTCTATGTAGGAAGTGCTGATTCGAAGCTTGTGGTCACCACGAAGGGCAGTTATTATTTCGGACAGTCAGTCGGAGAGAAGACCGTAGGTGAGGACAGTTTCTTTGATGTAAGACTTGACGGAAAGAGCGGGGCTTATAAATGGGATGCTCTCAAGGCGGAGGTTTCGGCAAACGCGTTTACGACCGGTGGAGCTGCTCCCGGAACTGTTGACAGTACAACATCCGCAAACGGAAGCTTCTATGTGAAGTTCTACTCCGAGGCATCGTCAACAATTTCATCCGGAGATGCAATCAGGGTAGAGGTAACGGCAAGACCTGTATATATCGGGGCAAAGTACAACTTCTTCAAAAAGACCGGTGATGACGTAAGTGCCGAAAAGGTAGAAATGGCTGATCTGGAATTGTTTGATGTCGAGGAAGGACGTAAAGTCTCTTATTATATAAAGGGTGGTCTGGCGATCGATCCTTCAAGCGTGATCTCAACAGATGAAAGTGCTGTTGCCCGGAAGTACATGCTTTCGGTCTCAGGCAATGATTATGCGACAAAAGAGGTTTCGGATAATGCGGCAAACGGAAACTACATCATTACCGCGGGTGCGGCAGAGGGCTATGCATATTACGTATTCCCCGTATACAATGTATCCTTCAATGGACAGTTTAAGAGTGCGAGGTATGAGGGCGAGACCATCAGCTCCGGTGATGTAAAGAGTGTTTCTTCGGATTCCGCAAAGAGGATAGAGGAGTACAAGGGTCAGGAAAGGAAAAAGGATATTTCCTACACTACAACAGCAGTTGTAAATATGCCTGAAGACATAGTGGTAAACGGCGAGTTCATGGGATGGAAGAGCGACCTGTCTCAGGAAAGGATCTCAGGAAAGACAGATACCATCACAAATGATGTGATCTACACGGCAACAGTCAAGTCAAGGATCCCGGGCTTCACATCAAGTGAAAATTCGCTCATGGTCGAATTTGATGCGGATAATGCAGTCTATACAGGCATGAAGCATGTGACGAATCCTGTAGAGCAGATGGAGAATCATGCTTCTGAAGCCGGCAGGATGAACGCGTTGACAACTCTTGTGGACAATGCAAACAAAGGCACGCCCGACATCACGCTCAATATATATGTAGGCGGCAGGCTCCTCCTTGAGGGTTATGATTATAAGGCGGTCTACAAGAACAATATCAATGCGTTTGATTATGCCGGAAATGGTGTTACCAAAAAGACTCCTCAGGTAACGGTAACCTTTAAGGGCGGATATAAGCAGTATCCGTCATTTACCAGATACTTTGGTATCAAGCGCGCGAATATATGTGACGGAGCGCTGGTTCTCGGAACACCTACAGAGTCAAGGTACTACAAGGAGAAAACCAACGCATCAAAAGTAAAACCAGGTCTCTATAATGTAAATACCGGAGCCGGACTTGTTCTAAATAATAACGGCAAAAAGGATCTGAAGCTTGACATAATAAACAGCAATGGCAAGGCAGAAACAGGCAAGCTGGGTGCAGGCGATTACAGGGTAGTCATCACGGGTACCAACAACTATGACGGCAAGATCGAGGATGCGGTGATATCCGTGAAGAGTAAGGCTGACTTTGAGGAGGTAAAGCTGAAGGCTAATGTAAAGAATAAATACAAGATGGATTTTGAACAGGTGCTTTCACGTATAGACATGGATTCGTATATCATTGCCACAGAGGATGATAAGTGGCTCAGGGCCGGGATCATCGAGGCAATGGGAAAGACATCGAAGACAAATAATCTTTCAGCGGACAGTCTTGAGTTTGATACTTCAATGGCATCACGTGTGAAGGGTCAGGATTATTCGACACCCGGAACAAAGAAGATCAGTTACAAGGCATATCTGCCTGTAGAAAACAGCGAAAAGGTATATGTACTCAAGGGAACATTCCAGTACATCATCAACAAGGCTGAGGCATCAAAGATCAGTATCAGCTGGGCAGAGATACCTGGAAATGTAGTGCCCTATGCACCTACAGGTGCGACACTCAACTTCACGAGTACGCAATACAACGGGGTCGATGCTGATCTGACAAAGATCATCAAGGTGGCATACAGCAAAAACATGAATCCCGGAAAAACAGCCAGAGCAACGGTCAAGGCTGTCAAGGGAGCATACGTGAACGGAAAACTGACAGGCCTTGTAAAGGAATTCCTCGTAGGAAAGGCAGTGATCTCTGAAAATAATGTCGCTCTTGCCTATATCGTAAAAGCTGACTGGGCTAAAGGGACCGCACCAAAGATTCAAAGTGCTGTGGCAAAGCGCGGATCCGTTGTCGTCAAGGATGATCTTGGAAACGTGCTGAATGCAGGATCGGATTATGATCTTGAACTCCGGCCCAAAACAGAAAGCGGAAAGACTGTTTCCATCAATATAGTGTGCAAGGGCAAAAAGTACGAGGGCAAATTTACTGTCAACGGCAGAGTGCTTGACACGAATTTCCTTGGAAAACTGAAACTTAAAAACATGGGAACCGGAAGTGCAAAGAATTTCAGTGAGGCAGAGATGAAGAGCCTTGAGGGAGTTGTTTCTGCAGACGAGGTCAACAGGATAGCAGCAGATCACAAGATCGACGTATATGACGGAGTAAAAGCCCTTCAGGGTGCAGGAAAGGATTACAACATAGTCATCACTCCTGCAGGCAGGAATGGTTTGGCATACGTCACGGCAGTCGGTATCGATGGCGGAGCGTATGGCGGAAGCGACGTGCTTGCATCGGCAGCTATCAAGGTAAGGGTTAAATAATTACCGGATCTGAATGTGTCAGGTCCCCCGTTTTGCGGGGGACCTGATTTTTTTACGGGGGAATATATGGTATTATCGTAGCAGAGGTGTATCAGGGTGTATCAGGGTGTATCAGGGGGACGGTTCTCTGTGACAGTTTTGGGTATCAGGGGGACGGTTCTCTGATACACCGGGATCCATCGGCGTTTCACGGAGAAAATGACCCGGAGCGTCACAGAGAACCGTCCCCGCGATACAGAGAACCGTCCCCTGTTACACCCGGGAGGATTTTATGATCGAAAAGCTTGAAAAACAGATAAATGAATATTTTGTCGGCAAGGAGGATGTGGTAAAAAAGGTGCTGATCTGCCTGCTGGCGGGAGGACATGTGCTTTTGGAGGATGTGCCGGGTACCGGAAAGACCACCCTTGCGCGTACCCTTGCGGCGTCAACCTCCATGAGCTTCGGGAGGATACAGTTTACTCCCGATACGCTCCCTTCAGATGTGACAGGCGTCAGCATCTATAACATGAAAACTCAGGAATTTGAATTTCGTGAGGGTGCCATCGCAAACAATCTGGTGCTTGCAGATGAGATAAACAGGACTTCTCCGAAGACACAGGCAAGCCTGCTTGAGGCAATGGCTGAGGGCAGGGTCACGGTGGATAAAGTAACCTATGATCTTCCCGATCCCTTCATGGTGATCGCAACCGAAAATCCCGTGGAATTTGCCGGAACCTATCCGCTTCCCGAGGCACAGACAGACAGGTTCATGATGAGACTCTCCATAGGCTATCCCGGAAAGGAAGAGGAAAATCTCATGGTGAAAAATCATATCGAGGGAAAGACTGCAGATATAATTGAGAGTGTATGCACGGGAGAGGATATAAAGGCACTCCGGGAAAAGGTAAAGCGGGTTCATGTCAGTGACGGAGTGGCTGATTATGCCAGGCAGATAACGGAGCTTACAAGAAACGAGTCAGGTTTTGTGCTGGGTGCAAGTCCCAGAGCAACGCTGCACCTTGTAGATGCCGCAAGGGCTGCCGCCTTCATCGATGGCAGGGATTTTGTGAAACCGGATGATGTGAAAAAGCTTGCCGTGGATGTGCTCCACCACAGGCTCATCCTCACCTCCCAAAGCACCATATCGGGGAAGGATACGGACAGTATGATAAAGGCTCTTGTCACAAGGGCAAAGGTTCCCATGGAGTGAAGGTATGAGAAGAAACAGGATCATCCTGGCTGTGCTTTGGCTTTTATCACTTCTTGCTATCTCGTTTTACGGCGGAGCAGTCAGCTACGGGCTTTTTGCATTTTTTTCGCTGGTCCCGGCTGCTGCCCTTCTTTATATCCTTGCTGTCAG
>JAFSWJ010000229.1 GCA_017444545.1 Lachnospiraceae bacterium | reverse complement strand
TTATCCTTGTATTCTCCTTCTGCATAGAGCACAGGTGCCGATGCTCCCACCACATTGATCATGAAATCCTTTTCCGACAAAACTCCGAAGATATACTGAGTATCACCCTTCCAGAATCCGTAGTATCCCTGCATCAGGACCTGATCGGATTCTGCCATGTCTCCTGCGGGTTCTTCAGGTTCTGCGACTTCTTCGGACTCTGCAGGTTCTGCAGGCTCCTCAACTTCAATTTCCTCTTCCTCGTACTCTGCATCCTCAGGCTCTGCCTCTTCCTCCGCAAATTCCTCTTCCTCGATCTCTTCGACCTCCGGCTCAGGTGCAGCCGCTTCCTGCCCGCATCCTGCAAGCAGACTCATACCAAGTACAGCGGCAAGTGAAACTGCCAAAACACTCCGTTTTCTTTTCATCTCTAAATACCTCCATTTTTTATCTGTGTCACAGATCTATTCCTGATAATATATACGAATTGTTTTCACAAAAGTACAATCCTGTTTTATCACTCGTCTTTTCACTTCCATTGCTCCGCGATCCTTTCCGCAAGATTAATCCTGTCCCCGTTCCCTGACTTTTGAGCAGCTTTTTGAAGCAGGGACAGCTTGCTTTCCGCACTTTTTGTCAAAGGGTGATCCGGATCCTTTCCGACACCTTCTGCCAGCTTCATGCCATCCTTTGTCATCTCCGCAAGAAGCGAAAAGATGCGGTCATCCACAGGCTCTGTTCCGTCCATTCCGATGGTCAGGATCTGGGGCACGAAACCGAGAGTCGATGCGGTATAATAACCGCCGTCAAATTTGTTCGGGTTTTCATCCTTGTCTGTCACCGGCGAATTGATCTTGTTGGTCAGATAGACTATCACCAGTTTCTCATCGGGATCTATCATCACAAGAGTTCCTGTCCACCCCTGATGTCCGAAGACACCGGATGAAGCCTGGGATCCGAAATACCAGGGTCTTTGATCATCCCCTTCTCTCCACCAGCCAAGACCCCAGCTCGCCGCATTTTCATTTTTCGGAGCCGTGAACATATCCATGCAGTTTCGTGAAAAGAAGCGGTGATTGCCGTACCCTCCCGAAAGCATCACGAAAGCAAGCTTTGCCAGATCGGTCGCATTTGCAAACAGTCCCGCATGTCCCGACACGCCTCCCATACTGTAGTAGGCCATCTCATCATGAACTTCACCCTGTATGATATCCGTCCGGATCCCGGGATAGGAAAGCCACCCGTCCCTCGTGTTTCCCGCAGGCTCCGTGGCTGCACAGTCCTCGGCCGCAAATCCGTTTTCAAGAGGATTGTATGTGATATGTGAAAGCTCCATCGGTTCAAAAAACGTTTCCTTCAGGTAAGTATCCAGATCCCTGCCGGTCACCTTTTCGATGACAACCCCCAGGATCAGATAATCCACATCGGAGTAGACCGTTTTTGTGCCGGGTCTGTACAGCAGAGGTGTTTTGCACACAGCCCTGACGGTTGCTTCCTTTGTTTCCTGTGTTCCGTCATTTCCGGCAAAAAGTATGTTTTTGTTCCCCTCGCCGAATTCCTGCGTTATGGCGTTCACATATGGATTGGCGTACCTGGGTCCGGGAGGGAAGCCTCCCTGATGACGCAGGATATCCCTGATGGTGAGGGATGCTTTCCACTCTTTCTGTGTCTCTATATCCGGCGGTATTTCCGCTCCTCCAACCTTTTCGGGATCATAATTAAAATCCAGGGTATCGTTAACAAACTCCATTCCAAGATAATCGGTGATCTTTGAATCAAGATCGATCTTTCCGTCCGTTAAAAGCTTTTGCAGGCTGTAGTTTACCGAGAACATCTTTGTCACCGATGCAAGATCGTAGAGGGTATCTCCTGTTACATCCGCACTGTCCGTGATCCTCTCCCCGTCAGACGTATATGAGCTTATCTTTCCCCAGGAATTTTCATACACAAGGATCCCGTTCCTGATGACGGCAAGCTGGGCGCTCGTAAAGCCGTGCTCTATATCCGATGTAATGATGTCTGAAACGGTATCCAGAGCCTCCTGCCTGATGCCGGCATCCTCAGGATCCCCTTCAACGACTACGGGAAAAGGTATATCTATCTTTACCGCATCAGCCGCATCCAAAGGTTCTATGGATGCGACCATGACAGTATTTCTGCCGTTTTTTGCAGCAGCCGAAAAATCCAGTTCATAAACCTCTCCGGGAACGATGCCTGATGTGTCAGCCTTCCTGTCGTTTACATACAGATCAAAAGCATCAACATTTTCCGAAACGGAAACATACA
>JAFSWJ010000228.1 GCA_017444545.1 Lachnospiraceae bacterium | reverse complement strand
TCTCAATATCACCGGAGGGGGTCCAGTAGCCGCATTTTGCTTCATCAAGGATAAGTTCCTTCATGTCCGTCACAGTGTCGGTTACGGCAAGGACAGGTTTTGCAAGCTGCATATAGGAAAGGATCCTTGAAGGGTAGTTCGGGATCGTAAATTTCGAGGAGAGGGATATGATGCCTATATCAGTGTCTGCAAGCAGTTCCTCATAGGTATCGCGATCCACTCCTTTGCTGTATGTCAGGTTCTTCAGATCGTTTTTTTGTATGAAATCCTCTATCCCCGAGCTTTCAGTTCCGTCTCCGATGAAGATGAAACTCACATCCTTCAGTTCCGGTAGCTCTCCCGCCTTTTTGATCCCTTCAAGCAAAAAGCCTATACCCTGAGGCTTTCCCATATTTCCGCCGAACATAAACTTCAGACTTCCGCTGCTTTCGGAGGATTTCCTGTCTTCCGGCACATCCTTTATCCTGACTGTGTTCGGGAAATACTCTATGATATCCTCTTTGATCCATGGCTCCTTTTCCTTCAGATAGGCTATGTTCCCTTCTGACATACAGCCTATCCTTGTGGAATTCACATAGAGCATCCTTTCAAGCTTCCTGAAATATTTATAAGCCAGACCGTCTCCCGACATGAGCCCGATGTCCACGGCGTTCTGCGGAAAGATATCCTTCAGCATCAGATATGTGATGCATCTGAAATGTTCCCTGCATATTTTTACCACCGGAGCAAGTGTCACCGGAGGCGTTGGATAGGCGATCACATCAAACTTCCGCTTCCACAGATGGGTCTTTATGAGCCTGTTCATAAGCGGTGCCATATATAGCTGGATGAGACCTTTTTTGATCTTTCCCGCGCCAAACTGATCCGCAAGCTTCAGATAAACGACTTCCACGCCGTCTTCCTCATGCAGTCCTTCAGGCAGCTCCCTGTCTGTCGTACCTGCGATAACTGTCACTGCGTGACCCCGGTCTCTCATCTCCTCTATGAGATCCAGATAGATCGTAGACTTATCAAAACTAAATACCTGAAATAAAAATAATACCCTCATGATCAAAGTCCCGGCACCCGAGGTGAGACATGGGATTCTTTCGGGGCGTTCGGAAAACGGTCCAAGACGTCCGGTGGACGTCTGTTCTGGACGGACCGGAGCGGATGCGGAGACCGGTGCTTCCGAACGTTCTTTGCGGGGTTAGCACCGCTGCGTGAAGCAAAATATGCCCTTTGGCATATTTTGAATGCCGTTTAGATGCGCTTGGCGCATCTGGCATAGCAAGAGCGGGAGCGTCCCCGAAGGAACCCATGTACTCACCGAGGGTCCACAATTCTGATTATATCCGTTAATGATTCGATCCGATAATCTTCTGTTATCCCCTCTCGATATTCTGCGTTGGCATAGATCCCGTGTTCCCGGATGATCCGGGCTGTTTTTATCGGATGCTTTGTCGTAATGAAAAAATCTTTTGTCGGATTGTCACCCACATAGAGCATCTCCGAAAAATCAACCCCCAGGGTTTCCGCCATTTTGATATAACTTCTCTCGTCCGGCTTCCTGTAGGATATGTCACCGTTTCCCAACTCATCGGTTATGATCACACAGTCAAAGTCATTTTCGATCCCGGTGATCTTCAGCTTGTTTTTCTGGCGGGCAACATCCCCGTCGGATATGATCCCAAGTTTGATGTCCTTCTCATTCAGTGCATCCAGGGTTTCCCTGACATCATCATAGAGCTTCAGGTTTGGCTTGTGATGTCTGTAGATACTTACCAGTTCCTGAACCCTGTCCCCATCTCTTTTGATCCCCCTGAAGTCAAGAAACCTGTTGTATACTTCCTTGTAGCTGGTCTGTGACAGTTCCTTCAGTTTCTCAAAGACTTCATCTTCTGACATCGCAACATCTTCATCTTCTGAAAGACGCTTTGCGACTGCGTGATAGCCTCCCATGACATAATCGTATTCCGATATCATGGTATCGTCTATGTCAAATATCACTGCCTTCAATCTCAAAGTCCTCATTCAGCATTATGCATGCATC
>JAFSWJ010000028.1 GCA_017444545.1 Lachnospiraceae bacterium | reverse complement strand
TCTTTTTTTCCGTATTTCCGGTCCGTATCTGCGAAAGCTTTTCCTCCTGCAGATCAAAAAACTCCTCCGCTTCATCAAGCCTGTCATTTAAAAGACCGTACAGCTTGATCCATTCAAGTCTCCCCAACGGATCCTCCTCAAAGCTTGAATGCTCCACAAGCACGGGGATCCCCAGAGTCTCAAGCTTTTCCTTTGTCCCGGGTTTGTGAAATATCATGGTCGACTCTATGGCCAGATCGCACCCGCAGTCAAGGACAAACTCAAAATCCGGAGTGCCGTACTTTCCCACATAGAACATTTCCTCATCATCAAGTGCTTTTTTCACCTCATCGATCGACCAGTCCTCATACTTAGTGCTGGTCATCTCGGCATTTGAAAGCACTCCCAGCTGCCTGTAAAGATCCATGACAGAGCTTGCCGCCACATAGGTATGATGCAAAGGCTTTTTTATTACAGTCACATCCTTTGGCACGTCAGGCGGCAGGGTCTTTCCCTCATTCAGCAAAAGATATCTTCCCGTGCCGTTTATATCGATGAGGGCAAACTCGTCTCCATAGAAAGATACTTCAAATTCCTTTGCCCGCAAAAGCTCCATGCTGCCGGTCTTTTCGATGCCGCAAAAAGACCCCTCCTTCGCATCATGGGATGCACCTCCGTTTTCGGAAGCGCATCCCGTGATCATGATCATGCATAATAAAAACAGTAAAAAGAATCTTTTCATTTAACCGATCCCGAATCAAATATGAGGGTGTACTCGATCTCATGAGCCTTGCTCATGGCAGTCGTATCCGCAGTCACCTTCATCTGTCTGTCAAAAACCGTTACCGGAATCTCAAAGGATGAATTCCCGGACTTGTTTACGGGCAGATACTTCTGTCCGTCTATTATCATATAATCATAGTTCGGGCTGCTCCAGGTAATGGTTGCCGTTGCCTTTTTCCCCTTTATCTCAAGCTTTGCGGGACTTTCAACAGACGCCTTTCCCGAGCCTCCTTCCAAAGTCACATTCACCTTGTATTCCCCGTCCTTTATGCCCAGGCTTTCAACGGTTTTGACCGTGCCCTCCCTAAATGCGGAAAGCGGAAGAGAAGCTGCATCAAATACCAGCACCCTGTCGTACCATTTTTCCTTCTTTTTGCTGAAGGCGGCACAATCCGTTTCTTTGTCCAGGGCCTCTACGGGAACAGTGAAAACATGCTTCCCGTCCTTTTCCGTATATTTGATGTAATCCTTTTCTTCCGCTTTTACGGCGTCCTCGGGCGTACCCATGAAAACATACAGATAGCCCTTTCCGCTCATCTGCATATCGGCGTTCATACCCCCGTCCTTCACCCTGAGGGTGCATTTTTCAATGCTGAACATATCGGAGCTTGACCGGACATTTATCTCATACTCCCCGTCCTTTAAGTCCTTTGCAAAAAGCGGACCGCTGCCCGATGCCGATACGTCTGTCCTTTCGGTCTTTTCGTCTTTTCCCGCTATTTTACTTTTTTTTTTGACTCCTCTATGGCTGCCTTTGCATGCTCCACATAGATCTTTCTGATATCCTCATTTTCGCCAAGACCACGAAGCAGGCACTCAACCTTATATCCTTCCTTTTCAAAGGTGCTCTTCCAGGAATCCTCCTCGTCTCCTGCCATATCATTGTTTGCATGATCTCCGGCAACCACCATCAAAGGCTCCAGGACCACTCTTTCATAATCACCCTTCTTTACCTGTGCGATCACATCCTCAAGTGAGGGCGTAGCCTCCACGGTTCCTATATAATAATCTGCAAAGCCGTCCTTTTTGAGCAGCTCCTGCATCTTTTCATAAACACCGTTTGAATCAGCCTCTGTTCCGTGACCCATGAATACGATGGCAGTCTTTCCATCATCATACTCCTTTGTCCAGTCCGTGATAGCCTTTTCAACCTTTGAAAAATCATCATCGGAGGTCAGCAGCGGCTGCCCAAAGGTCAGACTGTCAAAAGCATCGGCATAGCTTCCGATCTTTTCGGTCAGCTCATTGTACTCGATGCCGTTCATTAGATGTGTGGGCTGGACCACAAGATTCTTTACGCCGTTGTCCGTAGCACGCTTCAGCGCCGCATCCACATCATCAATGAGGATACCGTCCCTCTTGTTCACATGATCGATAATGATATTGGAAGTGAAGCCTCTCCTGACAGAATAATCAGGGAAAGTTTTTTCAAGTTCTCCTTCGATGGCTCCGATGGTAAGCCTCCTGCTGTCATTGAAGCTTGTACCAAAGCTTACTACCAGAAGTTCATTCTCTCCTATATCATCCTGATTCCTCGGATCATCAAGAGAAGCATCTCCCGTCTCGTAGTTTTCCTCATCCTCTTCCTCCTCGGCCGCAGGCTCCTCTGCCGCAGGCTCTTCGGCTGCAGGCTCCTCTGCCTTTTTGGGTGCGACTCCGTCATCAAATATGGTGATCTCCTCGCCTCCCGTGGCGACATCATCCTTTACCCCGACGGCACATCCGGTCAGTACGATGGAAAGTGCCATTCCCATCGCGATCATTGCAGGTAATTTTTTCATCTCTTTTTCCTCCTGTAAAATAATAAACCCGCTTCCTCGCGGAAAACGGGCGCATCATCAAAAAGGGCATGAAAATCCCTTTCCTCCGATACCGTCAGTTTCCCGTGACGATGTGTATCTTCACAGCAGGCAGGTTTCCTGACTTTGCCCTTTAAGCATATCCAAAAGCCTTCCCGGGGATATCCCCAGTGACCCTGCCCTATCAAAGCAGAACCGGATATTCAAGGCGTTCACAGTGACGGGTTCGTGCAGGTCTTTCACCTGCTTCCCTTTTACCCTTTCCACAGGAAAAATCCCGCAAAAGGCACCTGCTGCACAACATACGATTATATCCTCATCCGATCACAATATCAAGACGCGGGACAGGGGACGTTTCTCTGTCCCACTTTTATGTTAATTTCATTTGCAGTGGATCATACTATATATTTTGCTCACGGCTCGTCCAGTTCTAAGCTCGTCCGGCGTCTGATATACAAAACCGTCTCCGCCGCGGGTCTTCGCAAAAAGCGCTCAGACAGCGTACTCGACGGTTTATCAGCCTGGGACTCGCTAAGAACTGACGTCTTATTGTTCACAAAACATATAGTCTGCTCCACTGCTTTCGTACGGTTCACATAATTGTGGGACAGAGAAACGTCCCCTGTCCCACAATGTTCACGCTATGCCTGCGTATTCGTAACCGGCCTCCTCCACAGCCTTCTTCAGTTCATCCTCCGACGGCTGCGACGATACCTCCAGAGTCACAAGGTTTGCCTCATGGTCGGCCGTGGCCGCATTCACACCCCGGATCTTTTCAAGCGCCTCCTTCACATGCGCCTCACACTTGGGACACATCATCCCGTTTACCCTGATCTTCATCACAATGTCCTCCTTTTTATCCATAATAAGACCGTCTCCGGTCTTTACATCACTTCCCGTATCCCTTTTCCATCTTTTGAACAGGTTGAGCCTCAAAGCGTTTGTCACAACACAGAAGCTTGAAAGACTCATGGCCGCTGCCCCGAACATGGGATTTAATGTCCATCCGAAGGCATGGATATAGGCTCCCGCTGCCAGCGGTATCCCGATCACATTGTAAAAGAATGCCCAAAAGAGATTCTCATGAATATTCCTCAATGTGGCCCGGCCAAGCCTTATGGCATCCACGGCATCCATGAGCGAACTGTTTATCAATACGACATCAGCCGCATCTATGGCGATATCGGATCCCGCTCCTATGGCTATGCCGGTATCAGCCGCAGTGAGGGCCACGGCATCATTTATCCCGTCTCCCACCATGGCGACCCTGCCCTTTTCCTGATGCCTTCGTATCTCTCTTTCCTTTCCGTCAGGCTTCACCGAAGCGATGACCCTGTCTATCCCGGCTTCCTTTGCTATGGCCGCAGCACTCCTTTCATTGTCTCCCGTGAGCATGACGACCTCAAGACCAAGCTCCCTGAGCTTTCCTACCGCCTCCTTTGAATCCTCCTTTATCACATCGGATACGGATATGAGACCCAGATACTTCCCTCCCCTTGCAAAAAAGAGGGGAGTCTGTCCCCTTTCACAAAGATCATCTGCGTATTTCAGATCCCTCTCCGGCACATCACACACGGAAAGCACCAGTTCCCTGTTTCCCGCAACAGCCTCATCACCGTCGATCGCGGCAGAGAGCCCGCTTCCTGCAAGGGACCTGAAATCACTCGGATCCAATGCTTTAATGTCCAGATCCTTCACATATGTGCAGACTGCCTTTGCGAGCGGATGCTCTGATCTGCTCTCAAGCGCAAACGCTGTCTCAAGCAGTTCCTTTTCGGACACACCTTCTGCCGGGACAACCTCCTTCATTGCCGGTTCCCCTTTGGTTACGGTCCCCGTTTTGTCAAGGACCACGGTCTTTACCCTTCCCGTCTCCTCAAGAGCGGCTGCATTCTTGAACAGGATGCCGCTTTTTGCCCCGACCCCGTTTCCCACCATTATGGCCACCGGAGTTGCAAGCCCAAGGGCGCAGGGACAGCTGATCACAAGCACCGATACTGCCCTTGCCAGACAAAAGCCCGTATCATATCCCGCAAAAAGCCATATCACAAAGGTCAGGGCGGCTATCCCCAGGACCGCCGGTACAAAGATGCCCGATATCCTGTCCGCCACCTTTGCAATGGGCGCCTTTGAGGCCGAGGCATCGCTTACCATCTGTATGATCCTTGAAAGCGTGGTATCCTCTCCCGTCCTCGTGGCCCTGCAGACCATATATCCGTTCACGTTCATGGTCGCCGTGAAAACCTCGTCTCCGGCCTTTTTTTCCACCGGTATGCTCTCTCCTGTGAGGGCACTTTCATTTACAGCTCCGTCCCCCTCTACTACAACCCCGTCCACGGGAACACTGTTTCCGGGACGCAGCACGAACCTGTCGCCCGGCATCACCCTGTCTACGGGCACCTCTTTTTCCACTCCGTCAACAAGCATCACCGCCCTTTTGGGAGCCAGCTTCAAAAGTCCCTTCAACGCATCCGTGGTCCTGCCCTTTGACACTGCCTCAAGCAGCTTTCCCACTGTTATGAGAGTCAGGATCATGGCAGCAGATTCAAAGTAAAACTCATCCATGAGCGAAATTACCCCTGCCTCATCCCGGGCAAGGACCGCCGATGTCATGGCAAAAAGCGCATAGACGCTGTATCCGAAGGATGCTGCAGACCCCAGTGCCACCAGGGTATCCATATTCGGAGCCCTGTGGATCAGCCCCTTGAAGCCGTTTACGAAAAACTTCTGATTGATGACCATGATGAGAGCCGCAAAAAGCAGCTCAAAGATCCCCATCGCCACATGGTTCCCGTCAAGAAATCCGGGCAGGGGCGCACCAAAGAGCATATGTCCCATGGACACATACATCAAAGGGATCAGCAGGATCAGGGATGCTATGAGCCTGTTCCTGATCTTTTCCGTCTCACCCGCACCGAAATCCTCCTCAGGCAGGGCAGAACCCCGCTCTCCCTCCGAGGCTCCCGAAAGCGCCGCCCCGTAGCCTGCATCCTCCACGGCCTTTATTATGCCCGCAGGATCGATATCACCCTCCACATTCATGGAATTTGTCAAAAGACTTACCGCACAGCTTTCCACCCCCGGCAGTGAGGAAACAGCCTTTTCCACCCTTGCCTGGCAGGCCGCGCAGCTCATACCCGTCACCTTGTATCTCGTCATATTATGTCAACCTCATTCACAAGCAGCCAAATATACAAAAACCACTTAAAAACCGGTCCTTATCACCATAATAAGGACCGGTCGTATCTTTTTACTTTATCCCTGGAGTTTTTCCACGATTATCGGGAGTTCCTTGTCCACTGTGTCGTTCGGCAGCTGGCAGGTACCGGCATTTGCATGTCCGCCTCCGCCGTAGCTTAAGCAGATGTCTCCGATATTTACCTTGGAGTTCTTATTCACTATGGACTTTCCTATCATGACGGCCGTATTCTGCTTTTTGAAGCCCCAGGCCACATGCACCGACATCTCAACCTCGGGATGCATCGCATATATCATGAACCTGTTTCCGGAATAGATGGGATCCTCGTTTCGAAGATCGACAACTACCACCTTGCCGTGGACCACAGCCACCTTTTCAAGCTGCTTTTTGAAAAGCTCCTGCTGCTCAAAATACAGATCCACCCTCTCCTTCACATCCGGAAGCTCGAGGATCTGGTCGATGCTGTGCTCGAGACAGTAGTCGATGAGCTCCATCATCAGATCGTAGTTTGATATCCTGAAATCATGAAATCTTCCCAGTCCGGTCCTTGCATCCATGAGGTAGTTGAGCAGGACCCATCCCGTAGGCTCGAGGATCTCATCAACGGTGAAATCCGCGGAATCACCCTTGTCCACAGCCGTCATTATCTCGTCATGGACTCTGGTAAAGGTCTTTGCACCGCCGTAGTAGTTGTACACGACCCTTGCCGCTGATTTTGCCTCTCCCTCAATGATGAACCTGTCCTTCACATCCTCGGCCTTCACTCTGGAAAGCTCGCTCTCATGATGGTCAAATGCCAGGCCTACTCTGGGATCAAAGGGAAGGTTGGTCGTGATGTCGTTTTCGGTGATCTCTACCTTTCCGTCCTGGACATCCTTGGGATGCACGAACTTGATCTCATCTATCAGGTTGATCTCCTTGAGGAGCATCGCGCATACCAGACCGTCAAAATCACTTCTCGTAACTAATCTCTTGCTCATATCAAAAATCCTTCCTCTCCGTGGGACTGATTTAAAACTCTATCCAATATCATACCCATTTATTTGAAAAAACTCAACTAAAAAATATCCTTCACTCCGAAAAGTTTATGGTCCAGTTTTCCGGAACCCTCACATCATCGTGGAACTCGTAGAGCCTTCTTGAAAGGCCGTCATATTCCCGGACATCGGATGCATGCATGACCGTTTCTCCCTCATCAGGCCTTATCTTTGCACTCTGTCCGGTATAGGGATCCACCGGATCCTCTATGATCCCCTCCATGGCAAAGGCACACACATCGGCGTTTGACACAAACTCCTCAGAGGTCTCATAATCACGGTCACCGAAATCCTTCACCAGAAGCAGGGGATTGAACTGCTCATAGCTCGTGCCGCCCTCATAGATCATCTGCGGGAAGGCAAAGACCGCAAAGCCATGATCTGCCGCAACGATTATGCGCGTATTATCATAAACCCCAAGTTCCTTCAGCTTTTCCATCCACTGTCCGAGGCTCTTTAAGGCCGCCACATTTGCACAGTAGCTTCGGAACCTGTCC
>JAFSWJ010000227.1 GCA_017444545.1 Lachnospiraceae bacterium | reverse complement strand
TCCAGAACGGTCTCAAGTATACGGAGGAAGGCGGAGTATATGTGCATATCTCATCCATTCCCCAGGAATACGGCATAAACCTCATCATAGAGGTACAGGATACCGGCATCGGAATGGACAAGGAGCAGCTTGAAAGGATCTGCGACAGCTTTTACAAGGCTGACTCCGGCAGGAACCGCACCACGGGCGGGCTGGGGCTTGGAATGATGATAGTCCACGGCTTCGTGCGTTCCCTGGGCGGCTTCATGACCATAGAAAGTACGCCGGGTGAGGGAACCATGGTGAGGGTCAGCATACCAAACAGAGTCATGGATCCGGGCGAGTGCATGTCGGTCAGTGAAAAGGAAAGCATAAGCCTGGGCGCCTATCTTCATTTTGAAAAATACAAAAATCCCCATGTCAGGGAATATTACAATTCCATGCTGAAAAACATAGTGACAGGTCTGGACGTGCCTTTGCACAGGGTGGACAATGTGGATTCACTCCGCGCGCTCGTTGACAGCAAGAAGCTCACTCATATATTTGCCGGTGCCGAGGAGTATGAAAGCGCACCGGATCTGCTGCAGGAGCTTTCAAAGACCATAATCGTAACGGTGGTGGCAAATCCGGGACAGGTGGATCTGCCGGCGGGCTCAAGGATAAAGATTCTGCCAAAGCCCTTTTACTGTTTCCCCATCATAAGCATATTGAACAGCAGGTCGGGCAGCGATATCGGAGATGAAGGGCAGGTCAGCTTCCCGGGCGCAAGGGTGCTGGTGGTGGATGACGAGCCCATGAACCTCGTGGTCACAAAGAGCATGCTTTCGCGCTACGGCTGCGAGGTCACGACCTGCGGCTCGGGACAGGAGGCTGTGGGAATCTGTCGTGACAGGGAGTTTGATGTCATCCTCATGGATCACATGATGCCGGTGATGGACGGGGTTGAGGCCATGAAGCTCATACGCAGCGGCCAGGCAAAGGGCAGGATCAATACGCCGGTCATTGCCTTCACGGCAAATTCCGTCAGCTCCGCAAGAGAGATGTTCAGAAATTCGGGCTTTGACGATTTTCTGGGAAAGCCTTTGGAGCGGCTGGAGCTTGAGCATGTGCTCAAACGTGCGCTTCCGGCATCTCTTGTTGTGACAGGGAGCAAAAACGCAGAGGCTCCGGAGTATAATAAAAACGAGCCGGAACCGGAAGTTTCACGGGACAGGGAGGATAAAGACATGGGAATTTACGAAAAACTTGAAAAAGCGGGTGTTGATACGGATCAGGGAAAGCATTTCTGCAATGATGATGAGGAATTCTACATGATGATCCTTTCCCAGTATGTGGAGGAATCGCATGACAAAAAACGTATCATCAAAGAGTCGCTTGAACCCGGGGATCTGAAGACCTATGCCATTCAGGTCCATTCCATAAAGAGCACTTCAAAGATGATCGGTGCCATGAAACTTTCGGAAGCCGCAAGGCTTTTGGAGGAAGCAGCTGATAATAATGACAGGGACTATATAGACAAAAACCACGCGGATATGATCAGGGGATATGAAGAGATACTTGCCGCCATCGGAGATGACGGGGAAGGAGATGCCAAAAGCGCTCCTGCCGGCACCCGTGTGGAAGAAGCTGACGGCTACGAGATCCTGGAGTTTACCCCGTCGGGAATGCCGGGAGAAGGAGACGGGAAATGAATCTTTCCTTCATAGATTTTCTGGAATATTTTTCACATTCGGGCGGCGACGATGAAATGAAAAAACAGGTGGTCGGCCAGATCTACAGGACTTCGCTCGGAAAAATGAGGCTGATGGCTGCGTTTATCACCCTTGTCGAGCTTGTAAGCTTCGCGGCAACCTTTTCGACTGACAGGGCGGGAACGCCGTTTCTCATCCGGTACAGATACAGCCTCGTTTTTATTATACTGGTGGCGATCATGACTCTGACGGTCATCGAGGCCGCACGCCGTGATCCCGAAAAGCGGGCCGTGCGGCTTTCATGGTTTTTGCCTTTAAGCGCGTGCCTGCTGAACGCCGGGGTCATTTTGATCACCATAATAAATACCTACGCGGCTTCTTTTGCGGATCCGAGTATTTATATCGCGGTTTCACTTATGATACCCTTTTGTGCCTTCATGAATCCCGTGATTTATCTGATCGTCACGGTCATTTCCGATGTGGTGATGCTCGTCATTTATCAGTATATTGCTCATTCAACAGGAAATCCTGCCGCCCAGACCCTGATCGTGGCAGGAGTTTTTGCCGCAAGGACTGTTCTTGCGCTGCGGCTGTATTATGTGCAGTTCTCCGCAATGGTCAGGGATATTTCAAATGAAAAGCAGCAAAAGGAGATCAGGGATCTGAACAATGCCCAGAACAGGTTTTTCTCCAGCATGAGCCATGAGATCAGGACTCCCATCAATACCATCATAGGATTGAATGAGGCGATACTGAGGGAAAGGGTATCGGATGAGGTCGCGGAGGATGCGGCAAATATCCGTGCCGCGAGCAACATCCTGCTCCACCTGATCAATGATATACTTGATATGTCAAAGATCAGTTCGGGACAGATGAAGCTGACCGAGGCCCCCTATCATCCGGGCAACATGCTCTCTGATCTGGTGAGCATGCTCTGGATCAGGGCAAAGGAAAAGGGACTGGAGTTTCATGTCGAGGTGGCGCCTGATATCCCATCAGAGCTTTTCGGGGATGAGGTGAGGATCAAGCAGATACTCATAAACGTGGTGAACAACGCGATCAAGTATACGAATGAGGGATCGGTCACCCTTTCCATACAGTGCTCCGGCATAAATGACAACAGGGCAGACATAGTGTACACGGTCACCGATACGGGAATGGGTATCAAAAAGGAGAGCATTCCCCATCTTTTCACGGCATTCAGGCGGGTGGACGAGGATCAGAACAGATATATCGAGGGCACGGGACTGGGGCTTTCCATAGTGAAGGAACTGACGGAGCTCATGGGAGGAAGTGTTTCGGTAAACAGCGTATATACCCAGGGTTCCACCTTTATCATAGAGATACCCCAGATGATAACCGATGCCACTGTGATCGGAAACATCGATCTGGAGCAGAAGCAGCGCCGGAATATGTCGGGAGAGTACAGGTGTACCTTTGAGGCGCCTGAGGCCAGGATCCTTGCCGTTGATGATACGCCGTCGAATCTCATGGTGGTAAAAAAACTCCTGCGTGACACAAAGGTGCAGATCGACACGGCATCAGACGGTGAGGAAGCGCTTGAGATGACGCTTGAAAACAGATATGATGTGATCCTCATGGATCATGTGATGCCCGAAATGGATGGTATAGAATGCTTCCACAGGATCAAGAACCAGACCGGCGGCCAGTCAAAGGATGCAAAGGTGGTGGCGCTGACGGCAAATGCCGGCGGCGATGCTAAGCAGATGTATTATAATGAGGGCTTTGATGCCTATCTGGTAAAGCCGGTCACATCCTCGGATCTTGAAAGAGAGGTTGCCCGCCTCCTGCCCGATGAGCTGAAGACCATGATCCATTTTGATGATGATATAATCGAAAACAGCATCCGGTGGATGGATATGCACAGGAGGAAAAAGCCTGTTGTCATCTCGTCGGAAAGCATTGCCGACATACCGAAATCCCTTCTTGAAGAATACGGTATCGAGGTCCTCCTCCACAAGGTCATTACCGAGGAAGGGGTATTTACCGATACGGCGGAGATCGATTCGGATGAACTCCTTGATTATATGAAGGAGGGTCACTCCATCAGGACACATGCCCCGGATGTGAAGGAATGTGAGGAGTTTTTTGCAAAGGTCCTTTCGGGCGCGAACAGCGTGATCCATATGAACATCTCCGCACGCGTGAACAACAGCGGTATCTTTGATGCTGAGGAGGGAGCCAGAGCCTTCACAAACGTGGTGGTTTTTGATACAAGGCACCTTTCAAGCGGTGAGGGTCTGGTGACTTTGGAGGCCTGCAGGCTTGCCCAGACCGGTCTTTCGGTTGGTGAGATAATAAGGGATCTTGAGGAGTTCCGGGAAAAGGTCAACACGAGCTTCATCGTTGACAATTTTGATTATCTGGCAAAATCCGGGCAGATAAGCGGAAAGCTTGCAAACCTTGGCAAGGCGGTGATGTTCCATCCCGTCCTTGCGATGAAGAAGGGGAGGCTGAAGCTTGCCACCTTTTTCATAGGATCAAAGCTGCATGCCTGGAGCAGATATATCCTGTATACTCTGGCGGATGTATCAAAGATCGACAAGAGTATACTGTTTATCACATATGTGGGCCTGACCCAGAAGGATCTGGACTGGATCAGGGCCATCGTTGACAAAAGGGTGAAATTTGAAAAGGTCTATTACCAGAAGGCCTCACCCACGATCGCGGTCAACTGCGGACCGGGCACATTTGGATTGTTGTTTAGAAGGGTTTAGGAGCATGCTTACGGACTACTTGTACGCCATCATCATATATCCGATCGAAATGTTCATCGAGACGGTTTTTTCCGTTTCGATGAATATGATAGGAAATGCCGGCTATGCCATAATCTTTGTCAGCATCGCGGTGCAGCTGCTGGCTCTGCCGATGTACAAACGTGCAGACGAGATCCAGGAAAGGGAGCGGAGCAGACAGAAGGAACTTTCAAAGTGGATCGCCCATATCAAAAAGACCTTCAGGGGCGACGAGCAGCTGATGATATTGTCTGAATATTACAGGCAGAATGATTATCAGCCCTGGTATTCACTCAAGGGCATGCTTCCTCTTTTGCTTCAGATACCTTTTTTCATTGCGGCTTACCATTTCCTTTCAAACTGCAGTACCTTAAACGGTGCGGCATTTTACTTTATGAAGGATATGGGAGTGCCGGACGGGCTGCTGCATATCGGCGGCTTCAGTATAAATATACTGCCGGTCCTGATGACTCTCATAAATATCGTTTCCGGTATGATATATACAAAAGACCTGCCCTTAAAGGACAAACTCCAGCTGTTTCTGACTGCGGGAGTTTTTCTGGTCCTGCTCTATGATTCGCCCTCGGGACTGGTCTTTTATTGGACGCTCAATAATGTTTTTTCCCTGATGAAAAATGTATTTATGAAGCTTGTAAAACATCCGGCAGGGATACTGGGCGTGCTATCGGTGCTTTTTGCGGGTGCGGTCGACGTGAAGCTCTATACCGGAGGCGCCCTGCAAAAGGAGAGCGGTCTGCTGGTGATGGTGATCGTTTTTCTCCTGGGTGTTCTGCCTCTTGCGGGGCTTGCGGCTGACAGGATCAATGCCGGAAAAAAAGGGGAGAGGGCCGTATCCGGAGCGGAAAGATCACTTTTCCGGATTGCCACTGTCTGTCTTGCGGTATTGACGGGGGTGATGATACCTGTATCGGCCATGGCTACATCCCCGACGGAATTTGTTATCAGGGGTCATTATGCTTCACCGCTTTTGCAGCTGGTCTACACCTTCTGCGTTGCTGCCGGCCTGTTTGTATTATGGGGAAATCTTGTTTTTGAATTTGCTTCGGAAAGGGCAAAAAAGATACTGGTCTTTGCTGCGGCGTCGGGGAATATATGCAGTCTGACGGATTTTCTCTTTTTCAGGCACCAGCTGAAGGATATGTCCATGCATATGCAGTACTACGGAGATGTGGCCTGGTCTGCAAAGAGGATACTGATAAATGCTG
>JAFSWJ010000226.1 GCA_017444545.1 Lachnospiraceae bacterium | reverse complement strand
CCGCCGTTTTTGGTGGCCGTATTATAGCAGATGGTACCTTTGTCCATCGAAAAAGTACCATTACTGTTCCTAAAAACTCCTCCACCGCTTTGTGCAGTATTAGAGGAAACAACCCCGCCTTTCATGGTAAAACTGCCGGAACAATTCACTCCTCCCCCACTACCTGTAGCGGTGTTACCGCAGATCATTCCGCCCTCCTGCAGGAAAGTACCGTCGCTTGCGACATATACTCCGCCTCCGTTGCTTGCGGTATTTCCGGATATCGTGCCGCTTACCAGTGTAAAAAGGGTATAAGCCTGAACATACACACCGCCTCCCGGGTCGGAAGAGTTTCCACCTGTGATCATGCCTGTGCCGGCTTCGCTGCTGTCTATGATCGTCAGCTTTGTAGGGTTCGAACTACTGCCCGGCGTAAGTTTGATCACACAACCGTTGTCTGAAGCGCTCTTTCCTGCAAGTCCCCTGTCCAGCTTATGTCCCTTCAGGTCAAAGGTCAGCCTCGCCTTCTCAGGTATAGAAAGAAAGAGGTCACCTTCAGTAGCCGTGATATCCTGCTCCAGGGTTATGGTGGTCTCCGTCGTGCCTGCCGAAGTAACCGCACTCTGCAGCTCGCTCCAGGTGGTGATGTCCCCTGAGGCATTTTCTTCATTTCCGTCTGCTGGCTCTGAGACCGCGGAAATTTCTTCACCTGTGGGATCTGCTTCGGTTTCTTCCGCACCATTCCCGGCCGGAACTTCCGATTCATCTTCCTGATCTTCGGCCAGATCTTCCGCTTCTCCCGCCTGATCTTCGGAAGTTTCTGTTTTCTCCGCTTCCTGCTCTTCAGGCTCAGACCCATTCTGCCCAACGATTTCATCCGCATATATTCCCACCGGTGCTTGAACCGTCAGAATGGCTGCGGCAAGCCACATCACTGTTAACCTTTTCAAAAACTGAATTCTTTCCTTCATGATCATTCCCTCACATACTCCCTTAACAGCATATCTTTCAAAAATATTATCTCTTCCTTCGGATCCTCATCACCTTCATACACAAGCCCCACCGAATAACGCGTTATGACAGCGAGCATGAGATGAAGGGATCTCAGGAAGATTCTTTTCTCACCCGCTTCGGTTTTCAGCGTACCGTCTTTTTTTCCCAGTTCATAAGTCTGATGAAACCGTTTAGTCATTGTCAACAAAGTCTTTTTGTAGGGGGCAAAGACATCCTTTTCCGGGATTCCTTCTCTCATTACATAAATGTTGAAGAACTGATTAAAGCGGAGAATATCGCGGTGATTTACATACAGGTCGATGAAGGCATCGAGAAAGAACTCATAGTCCTCTGCCCCTGTCATTCTCTTCGCACTTTGCCTTTGCAGATAATCCTGCTGAAAGCTGTCCCATGACCAGGCTCCGATAGCGATCACAAGCGGGGTCTTGCCGGAAAAATGGCGGTAGACCGTTGCCATGCCGACACCTGCAGCCTCGGCCACTTCCGTCAGATTCACTGCATCGATCGTTTTTTCGGAAAAGATGCGAAATCCCGTTTCTATGATTCTTTGTCTGGTCTCTGCCTTTTGCTGTTCATCCTTTTTCGGATCAAATCCCATTTTCCCGTATTCTCCTTTTGTGTCTGTATTGTTATTTCGAAGTCAGAAAAAGCCTTGACACCATCTGGTGATAAATAGTTTATCGTCAGATGATATGAGTGTCAAGGCGTTCATTTCTGAGCTTCATATTCCGGATGTGGGGAGTGAGAAGAAACGATTTACCGGATCATGATAATCCTTTGACGAGTTTTACCACCCGGCTTGTCCCGAGACGGGAAGCACCAAGCTGCAGGAACTTTTTTGCATCCTCAAGGGAAGAGATACCTCCTGCAGCCTTGATCCTGACATTTTCTCCAATGTGTTTTGCAAATAACTCCACATCGGAAAAGGTTGCTCCGCCTGTTGAAAAACCGGTGGAGGTTTTGATGAAATCTGCTCCGGCCTGTGTCACGATCTCACACATCTTTATCTTTTCCTCATCAGTCAGAAGACAGGTCTCTATGATGACCTTCAGGATATGTGATCCGCAGGCTTCCTTTATTCTCTTTATCTCATCGAGGACATAGTCGTATTCACCGGCTTTCAGCATCCCGATGTTGATGACCATATCGATCTCGTCCGCACCGTTTTTCAGGGCATCCTTTGTTTCGAACACCTTTGTTTCGGTTGTTGAATTGCCGTTTGGAAAGCCTATGACGGTGCATACCGGTATCTGGCCTGCAAGATACGCGGATGCTTTTTTCACATAGCAGGGCGGGATGCAGACAGAGGCGGTTTTGTATGTTTTTGCATCGTCACATATAACCCTGATCTCATCCCAGGTCGCATCCTGCAAAAGCAGGGTATGATCACAGGATGAAAGTATCGCGTTGATATCCATTTTTTCTTTCATAATAAAAACCTCCCGGATTTGTGAGCCGTTTTAGCGGCAGTCATTTCTGAATGTGCTTCATGGTGATCCCTGATCAGACACACATACAATAAATAATAATGATGTTGGGGACAAAAGGTATTAAAACAAGTATGAACGCGTTATGACCTTTTGACCCTGACATCATAATAGTATATGGTCAAAAAACTCTCAACATCAATGCTTCATTTCAGTTCTGACATTGACAATCAGGTGGCGAAAAAAGTATATTATTACACAGTAGACACTTGGTGAGGTGCAACAAATGCGAGTAAATGAAAAGAAAATGATCCTGCTGGTATCTTTGATGACGGCGGGGCTTTTTTTTGCTTCCTGTTCTGAAGTCTCTCCTGCCGGCGGTACGGATGGAAAAGGGACTATGGCCGGTACGGACGGATCTTCGCAGGATCTTATTATACAGGGGACAGATCCCGTCAAAGCAGATGATCCCGCACATAATGCGGTAAATTTTGAGCATGAGCTGGATTCCTATAAACCTCAGAAGGACCGCTATAATTTCTATTTCACATACAAAACCGTACATCCATGGTGGGACGCTGTAGCGCTTGGAATGGAAGAAGCGCAGAGACAGTTTCTTGACCGTGGGATCACGATCACCTACGAATATATGGCGCCGGATCAGGCATCTGCCGAAGATCAGACAAAGAGGCTTCTTGAAGCCGGAAAAAAGGACTACGATGTTATCGGTGTGGATGTTGCTGACACGGAGATCATCTCTCCGGTCATTGACAGGATGGTGGATGACGGGATAAAGGTTATGACCTTTTCAAGTTCCGATGCCGGAGAAGGCTGTAAAAGGATCGCTTACGTCGGTAATACACATAATTATCAGGATGGCGCCGATCTGACGGAGGCGCTGTGCGAAAAACTGGGGTACAAAGGAAAGGTTGCGATCCTTGTGGGAAGCGTAGGTGCACCCTGTCATGAAGACCGCGCGAGAGGAGCCCGGGATACCATCACAAAATACGACAATATGGAGATCGTTGCTACAGAATACGATATGGATTCCGTAGATCTCGCTTACGACCTTACAAAGAAGATTCTGAATGACTGCCCGGATCTTGACGGTATCGTCTGCTGCAACATGAGCAATCCTGTCGGCGCTGCCAGGGCGATCACGGAAATGAAAAGCGATGCCGTTATAGTAGGTATGGATCACGATGAGGAGGCTGTGAGATATCTGAAAGACGGAGTGATATACTGCCTTGGTGTACAGGACTGCTATTCAATCGGTTTTGATACGATCCAGACTGCAGTAAAGATTGCGGATGGCAATGTTTCCGGAAAGCTGTTTCCGGAAAAAACCGATGAGATCACGACTGTGATCTACCAGAAAGACGCTGCTGTGATGCTTGAGATATTATATGGTGATATATCATGAAACAAAAGAGACAGATAACAAACAGAACCTTCTT
>JAFSWJ010000225.1 GCA_017444545.1 Lachnospiraceae bacterium | reverse complement strand
TCTATGGCAAAGGTTCCGTCTTTTCCTTTGATATCCTCCAGGAGATCAGGGACGAAAAGCCCATAGGACAGTTTGATGCATCATCAGCCGGCGCATCTTCCCATAATAAAAACAAGGGTATCCTTTTTGCCCCGGATGCACACATCCTTCTGACCGACGATACAAAGATGAACATCATGGTGGTCCAGAGGCTTTTAAAGAGGACGGGACTACAGATAGATACCGCGGATTCAGGGCAGAAGGCCATTGAGCTTGCCGAAAAGAACGCATACGACCTCATCCTCATGGACCAGCGTATGCCCAATATGGACGGCACCGAGACCATGAAACGCATCAGGGAGCTTCCTGATCCAAAGAATGCCGCAAATCCCGTCATCTGCCTCACCGCAGATGCCATCAGGGGTGCAAAGGAAAAATATATCGCCCTCGGCTTTACCGATTATCTGACAAAGCCTATCGACAGCAGCGAGCTTGAAAACATGCTCCTGAAATATCTGCCGCCCGAAAAGGTCGCCTCGTCAAAAGCAGATCCCCATAATAAAAACGCAGACGGATCTCTTTATGAAAAGCTTGCAAAAGAAGGGATAGATACCGAAACGGGACTTGAATACTGCCAGCAGGATGAGGATCTGTATGTGGAGGTTTTAAAGGAATTTGCCGACAGCATCACAGGAACGATACGGAACATGCAGCAAAGCTATGATGCATCCGACTGGGAAGAGTACAGGGTCTTTGTCCATTCGATAAAGAGTTCCTCGCGCACCATCGGTGCGGAAAAACTTTCAGAGCGCAGTGCGGCTCTCGAATCGGCAGCGGCTGCAAAAGATGCGGATCTCATCCATGCAGAGCACGACGATCTGGTGAAGCTTTGCCGCAAAACCGCCGACGGCATCAGAAACAGCCTTGAGTGAGAAGTGTAGCACGGGGACGGTTCTCTGTTTTGGTTTTTCACGAAACAGAGAACTGTCCCCCTGTCATACTCCCGAAACTCCTCACATGCCTGATCCCGTCTTCCGTCACGGAACTTCTCCCGTATATTTTCCTGTCCTCTCCTACGGGACAGACTGCGGTACATTTACCGCAGGGATATCTGAATTCACCCTTTAACTGCTGATGATACAGAGCACATTTATGCTTGTCCATATCCGCCGCAAGCCCTTCCTTCGACGGCGTGAAGGCCTTTACCGGACAGTTTTTCACGCACTGCATACAGCCGACACAGAGGTTTGATTTTATTATCCTGTCGGGAGTTATGACGGCATCCGTGATGACGCTGACCATCCTGACGCGGGGACCGTATTCTTTTGTGATGAGGGTGTGGTTCATCCCTATGGTCCCGATTCCTGCATAATACCCTGCGATCACATGAGAAAAGGCGGCCTCCGGCTTTTTGACGAGGACCGATATGTCGCCGTAGCAGTCCCTTGGAAAGAAGTGAGCACGATAGCCAAAAGTATTGAGGAGGTTTGCAATTTTGTAGGCTGTCTCGTCAAGCATCCTGTTGGTGGTGTTGTAGAGCTCGGAATATACCACTGACGGCGTGGTCTCAAGCATCGGCAGAAAGATCTGGACTCCCATCACCATCACTGTCCTTGCCCAGGGCCAGATGCTTTGCGGATAAAATTCGGGCGCCGTGTATCCGTATTCCTCCCACCTCTCCACATTGGCAAATCCCGTGAGGTTGATGCCAAGCTTTGCGGCCTCTCTTTTCAGCTTCTGCTTAAGCGCAGACCTTTCCTTTGAATCCGGATCTTTCATCTGATCGTCTTTAACGCATCCTCCAGCTGCGGCAGAATGTCGTCAATATCCTCGATGCCGGCCGAGAAGCGAAGCTGCGCTATGGATATGCCGGCTTTTTTCAGTTCTTCGGCGGAAAAAGCCCTCTGGGAGGTCTTTGCGGGATAGGAGACCGAGGTTGCGGTTCCGGCAAGGCTTGGAACATATTTGATGAAGCC
>JAFSWJ010000224.1 GCA_017444545.1 Lachnospiraceae bacterium | reverse complement strand
CTGCAGGCATACTGCTTGGTTTTTCGGGCAATGTCTGTATGTACATCGTAACAATGGCAGGCTCTCTCATAGACATGGATATAGGACTGTCCATGGTGTCCCTGTTTGATCCTGCGACCAGGCAGCAGGTGGGTTTTTCCGGGTCTTTGTACAATTACGCATTAATACTCATTCTGATGATATCAGACATGCATCATTGGATATTCAGGGCTTTTGTCGACTCCTACAACACCATTCCGACGGGACTGATATCATTTGATCTGGACAGTCTGGTGAACAGTGCGGTGAAGTTTCTGCGGGATTATTTTGTCATTGGATTCCGCATTTTTCTTCCGGTATTTGCGGGAATGCTGATATTGAATGCGGTACTGGGGATCCTGGCAAAGGTTGCTCCCCAGATGAACATGTTCTCTGTCGGTATCCAGATCAAGATAATCGTCGGACTTGGCATCATGTTCATCACGGTCGGGATGCTTCCGGGACTTTCGGATTTTGTTTTTAATGAGATCAAGCAGCTTATGACTGTATTTGTCGGAGGAATGAGCAGTCAATGATCTTGAGATATGATCTTCAGTTTTTTGCAAAAGAGGGACCCGGAGGTGAAAAGACCGAGGAGCCTACCAGCAAAAAACTTAAAGATGCCAGAAAAGAAGGACAGGTTGCAAGAAGCCAGGAACTGGGAAATGCCGTAAGTCTCATCATGGTTTTTTTTATCATCAGGATCTTCGGCCGGCTCATGGGAAAGAACTTCCTGGAGATGTTCAACTATGTATATACCATCATTCCCGATTTTATAAAGCTTCCTGACGGCTTTGTTCCCAAAAGGGATTTTGCGGGACTTATAAATACCATCATCCTGAGAATGGTCATCATCCTTTTGCCGGTCTTTGCAACGGGTGTTGTTGTAGGTGTCATAGTAAATGTCGTCCAGGTGAAGTGGGCGCCCACAGCAAAGCCTTTGCAGCCGAAGTTTTCAAAGCTCAATCCCGTTACCGGGCTCAAAAAGCTTTTTTCAAAGGAGAAGCTTGTTGAACTTTTGAAATCGGTGCTGAAGGTGGCTGTCATAAGCTATGTTGTATACAGTTATATGGCTGACAGGATCGGAGCACTGCTTTTGATGTATGACCTTTCGGTGCAGAGTGCCATAGCCTTTACCTGTCAGACAGTGATAGATGTAGGACTTCGTATCAGTATTTTTTACCTTCTGGTCGGTATAGCGGATTATCTCTATCAGAGACATAAATTCCGTGAAGACATGAAGATGACCAAGCAGGAGGTCAAGGACGAATACAAGGACGCTGAAGGAGATCCCCAGATCAAGGGAAAGATCAGACAGAGGATGATGGAGGCGTCCAGGCGCAGGATGATGCAGGCTGTTCCTGAGGCTGACGTGGTCATTACCAACCCCACGCATTTTGCCGTGGCACTAAAATATGACAGTCAGGTGGCTGATGCGCCTGTGGTCGTTGCCAAGGGACAGGATTTTCTGGCACAGAGGATAAAAAATGCCGCAGCGGAAGCGGGAGTGGAGATCATCGAGGATAAGCCTCTTGCAAGGATGCTTTATCACAATGTGGATGTGGGAGCCATGATCCCTCCCGAGCTGTACCAGTCGGTGGCCGAGGTGCTGGCGCTGGTTTACAGGATACGGGAGAGCCAAAGCCCCGCCTGACTGAAATATTTACGGTAACAGATGGAGACAGCGAAAAAAAGACCATTTTCAATACAGGATGTCGGCGTAGCGATATATCTGCTTTCAGCGTTTCTTTTCATGATCATAACGCTGCCGAGTACGCTGCTTGACGTGATGCTTGCCATTAATATGGCAGTTGCCTTTGCCATCCTTTTCAATTCACTTTTTGTCAAGGAAGTGCTGGATATGTCTTTTTATCCCACTATCCTGCTTTTTACGACCATATTCCGTATATCGTTAAACGTATCTTCCACAAAGCTGAT
>JAFSWJ010000223.1 GCA_017444545.1 Lachnospiraceae bacterium | reverse complement strand
GCCGCCTTCCAGTCGGGAAGTTTCTCGCCGAGAAAAGCATGAAATACGGTTCCGGAAGTATAAAGCGTCTGCAGCTCATCCTGAATATCCAGAGCGTCAAAAATATCCGATGTATACTCTACGGGAAGATGCGAACTGTTGGTATAATAAGGAACATCCCCCGGCTTTCCTGCGGTCTTTATTCCCGGATACTTCGATCTGTCATGCTTTGCCAGCCTGTAGGCAGTGCTTTCGGCAGGGGTAGCCTCAAGATTATAAAGATCGTTGTATTTCTCCTGATAATCAGAGAGCCGGCTCCTCATGTGATTAAGAACTTCCTTCGTGAATTCCTGCACTCTCCTGTCAGTTAAATCGGCTCTCAGCCAATTGGCATTAAGCCCCGCCTCGTTCATTCCGACAAGACCTATGGTGGAGAAATGATTTTCAAAAGTGCCGAGATATTTCTTAGTATAAGGATATAACCCCTCGTCCAGAATCTTTGTGATAACGCCGCGCTTTATCTAAAGGCTTCTTGCGGCAATATCCATCATTCTGTCAAGCCTTCTGTAAAAATCATTTTTATCGGAAGCCAGATAAGCGATCCTCGGCATGTTAATGGTAACAACCCCTACCGACCCCGTGCTTTCTCCGGATCCAAAGAAACCGCCTGTTTTTTTACGAAGTTCCCTGAGGTCAAGTCTCAGCCGGCAGCACATGCTCCTTACATCGCTCGGTTTCATGTCAGAGTTGATATAATTTGAAAAATACGGTGTTCCGTACTTTGCCGTCATTTCAAATAACAGACGGTTGTTTTCTGTGTCGGACCAGTCGAAATCACTGGTTATTGAATATGTGGGAATTGGATACTGGAAGCCCCTGCCATTGGCATCGCCTTCTATCATGGTCTCAATAAAGGCTCTGTTGACCATGTCCATTTCCCTCTTGCAGTCCTTATACCGGAAATCCATCTCCTTTCCGCCGACAATAGCGGGAAGCTCGGCCAGATCGTCTGGCACTGTCCAGTCCAGGGTAATATTTGAGAAAGGAGCCTGCGTCCCCCAGCGGCTCGGAGTGTTGACTCCGTAAATAAAGGATTCTATGCACCTTTTGACTTCCCTGTAGGAAAGGTTATCCGCCTTTACAAACGGCGCAAGATAGGTATCGAAAGATGAAAACGCCTGAGCTCCTGCCCATTCATTCTGCATGATGCCCAGGAAGTTTACCATCTGATTGCAAAGGGTTGAAAGATGCTTTGCCGGTGCCGAGGAAATCTTTCCGTTGATCCCGCCCAACCCCTCTTTGATGAGCTGCTTTAAAGACCATCCGGCGCAGTATCCTGTCAGCATCGAAAGATCATGTATATGTATATCACAGTTTCTGTGAGCTTCAGCTATCTCGGGATCATAAATCTCTGAAAGCCAGTAATTTGCCGTCACGGCTCCGGAGTTTGAAAGTATGAGACCTCCGACGGAATAGGTGACGGTGGAATTTTCCTTCACTCTCCAGTCCTCGACCTTGACATAGGAATTGACGACATCCCTGTAGTTGAGGATGGCGGCGTTCATGTTCCTCACCTTTTCGCGCTGCTTGCGGTAAAGGATATAGGCTTTTGCCACATCCGTGAATCCCGTCTGGTTGAGAACCGTCTCCACGGAATCCTGGATGTCCTCCACAGTGATCCTGTCATTTATTATCTTTTCCTGGAAATCCGCAGTGACACGAAGCGCCAAAAGATCGATGATGTCATTGTTGTACTGCTTTTCGCAGGCCACAAATGCCTTCATGATCGCATCATTGATCTTTGTGAGATTGAAATCCGCCTTCTGACCGTCTCTTTTAATTACACTGAACATACTCTTTTATTCCCCCATAGATACCCGTTTTTTCGGGCTTAGAATATTTTTTATGTCAACCGAATCCGTGCGCACAACAACTTTTCTCACTGTATTTTTTTCGTATAAAAAAATGTTATCCTGAGAAATGCGCTAAAATCGCTGACATTTCACATGATAACATCACATAGTGGTTAAGTCAAGTTGTATACACAAGATATTGTGGTATTATGTCAAATAGTTATGTATCATTTTCGGCAGGCTCGCGCTTGCTGACAGTGTTATCACATCATCTGGTGGAGAGGAATCTGTTCTCGCGCTGTGCGGCGCTGTCGCCGGGATACTTCTTCAGATAATCCTTCATGAGAGCGGCTGCCTTTGAAAAATCGGACAGATATTCATAGGCAATGATCCTGTTGTACTCCAGAGTCTGCACAAATTCATTGTCGGGCACCTCAAGTCCCTGCTCAAAGGCTGCCAGGGCGCCGGGATAGTCTCCCATATCAAGGCAGCAAAGTCCCAACTGGTTGCAGATCTCCACATCGGCGGGATCCTCTTCAAGATAGGCCCTGTAAAGGGAAGCCGCATAGTTCGTATCCCCCAGAGCCTCATAGGTCCGCCCGAGGTACAGCATGACTCCGCCCTTTGCATTGGCATTCCTTGCGCTTTCAAGGGAATTCTTGGCCTGTTCGTATTCTCCCAGATTATAATAAAGCTTTCCTTTCTGCAGGTCGGTCAGCTTTGTGGAGATCTCCATGGCATCCTTCAGGTATTTATTACCCTCATCCTTCATGCCCACTGCATTGAGACACTCATAGATCTGAATGAAAAGATCCGGATCGGAAGGATTCAGCGCCACTGCTCTGTTGAAGTCGGCTATGGCATTGTCCGTTTCACCAAGTCTCAGCTCGGTCTTGCCCCTCTGGAGAAAAGCATCATAGTCCTGCGGAAAGAGGCCGATGATGGCAGAATAAGTGCTCTTTGCGCCCTCATAATCCCCGCTCCTGTACTGGGCCACCGCAAGATAGCAGGAGGTATCCCTGTCCTGCTCCTTTACATACCCCTTGTTTGCGGAAAGGGATCTTAAAAAGTCGTCAGTGGCATTTTCATAGGAAGCAAGCTCCATCTCGGCTATGCCCTTCACCCTGTAGAGCAGCTCCGGATCCTCTCCGGCCTCTTCAGCGTTCCCCAGCATGACAAGAGCCTCCTCGTACTGACCGTTCTTTACGGCCTCTGCTGCTGAGTCTGTATTTTCAAGTTTATGCGAAAACGCGCATGCCGAAAGAAGGCACGCCATGGATATGCTTATGAAAACAGTGATCTTTTTCTTCATAGGTTACGCCCCGCTCCCGCTGACCCTGTAGCAGTTCTTTCCGGCTTCCTTTGCCTCGTACAGAGCCTGGTCCGCAGCCTTGTACAGAGTATCGTAGTTTCTCCCGTCCTTTGAAAAGAAGGCTATACCTATGGAACAGCTGATCCCCACCGATATATCCCTCTCGGTGAAGGTCCTTCTGATCTTTTTGTTGAGATCCGCTGCCCTTTCCTTTGTGATCTCGGGAGTGGTATCCTTCATGAGCACCATGAATTCGTCTCCTCCCATTCTTCCCACATAATCGGTTTCCCTGAAGGTATCCCTGATGGAGCCTGCAACAAACCTGATGACATCATCCCCGAAGGGGTGGCCCAGATTGTCGTTCACACTCTTGAAATTGTCCGTATCCACCATCAGCATCGCATGACAGCTTCCGGGATCGCTGCTGTTTATGAACTTCTCCACCTTCGACTCCATGGTGGTCTTGTTCAAAAGCCCGGTCATGCCGTCCTTGCCGGCCTTTGCCTTCAGTTCCTCATCCCGGAGCTTTTCTTCATTTATATCCTTTTCGGATCCCACGACCCTGATAACGATATCACGGTGTTCAAAGGATGCATAGTTGAGCCTGAACCAGCGCATCTCACCCTTGTCGGTCTTTGCCCTGTACTCGACTACTCCCTTTTTCTGTTCCTTCAGAGCTTCCCTCATAGCCTTGCTGAAGGCAGGGAAATCCTCTTCATTTATTATGGCCTTGTACATGTTCTGTTTCCGGAAATCCCTGATGGTGATCCTGTTTCCGTCCGCATCCTTCCTCGATGTGGTCAGAACATCCTCAAGCACATCATAATCATACTGTGTATTATCAACGGCCTCTTCTATGAGCTTGTAACGCTCCGTTTCCATGTAGAGCTTTTCATTGATCTCGGCGAGCCTCTGCTGTGCCAGCTTTTCCGTGGTTATATCGCTGATGACCACAAAAAAGGAACGGCTTCCGTCCTCGTTATTCACAAGTCTTCCCTTGTGATAGATCCACATGATGCCGTTTGTCATGTCCTTGACCCTGTAGGTCAGCTCCACGGTCTCAAAAAAGCTGATCTGGTTTGCGATCATCTCCTTGACCATGGCCCGGTCAGCCTTGTTCACAAAAACATCAAAGCTGTTGTAATACTGCTCCCGAAACTGCTCTTCGGTGCACTGAAATATCGACAGCACGCCCCGGCTTATGTAGCCGAACTTCCCGCTGTCCGCATCATAACTGAAAACACCGCCGGGTATATTATCAAGCAGTATGTCCAGCTTGAGCTTCGTCTCCTCAAGCTCAGCCTTCAGTCTTTCAACATCATTTCCGTCTTCAGTTTTTATTACTTCCTTTATATTATCGCCCAACCTTCATCTCCGGAAAATAATAAAAAATCGTTGCTATATCACTATAAAACAACGATTTTTTTATGTCAATCGCAAGCGGGACACGGGGACGGTTCTTTTGTCCCGCCTATGCACTCTGTTTGCTGAGTTTTGCTGCCTGGTCGGCGGCGATGAGCGCATCGAGTATCTCCTGCAGATCGCCGTTTAATATGTCCTCGATCTTGTAGAGGGTCAGCTTGATCCTGTGATCCGTGACACGGCCCTGAGGGAAATTGTAGGTGCGGATCTTTTCGGACCGGTCTCCGGTCCCGATCTGTGAACGTCTCTCCTCAGACTCCGCATCCTGCTTTTTCTGAAGCTCCAGATCATAGAGTTTCGATCGCAGCAAAGCGAAGGCCTTTGCCTTGTTCTGTATCTGTGATTTTTCCGTCTGGGAATAAATAACGATCCCCGTAGGGAAATGCGTCAGCCTCACAGCGGAGTCCGTGGTATTGACACACTGTCCTCCGTTTCCCGAGGCCCTCATCACATCGATCCTGATATCCTTTTCATCTATCTGCACATCCACCTCCTCAGCCTCCGGCATCACTGCCACGGTTATGGTGGAGGTATGGATCCTTCCGCCGGATTCTGTCTCGGGCACGCGCTGTACCCTGTGGACTCCCGATTCATATTTCATGATCGCATAGGCCCCGCTGCCGTTTATCATGAAAGAAACATTCTTCATCCCGCCGATACCTGTTTCTTCGTATTCTATGGTCTCCACCTTCCAGCCGCGCCCCTCAGCATAATGCACATACATCCTGTAGACCTCTGCGGCAAAAAGCGCGGCTTCATCTCCGCCGGCACCCGCCCTGATCTCCACGATGACATTCCTGTCATCATTGATGTCCTTTGGAAGCAGGAGGATCTTCAGTTTGTTCTCCAGCTCCCCTGCCTTTTCCTTTGCTTCGGAAAGTTCCTCACGGGCAAGAGCCTTCATCTCCTCATCGCTTTCCTCGTTTATTATCTCCAAAGCCTCATCGATGCTCTTTTGATTGTCCCTGTACTCTCTGTAGGCTGCGACCACCGGTGCAAGCTCGGCCTGCTCCTTCATGAGCTTCATATACTTCTGTCCGTCGCTTGCAGCCTCAGGCTCCGAGGCCATCTGCAAAAGTTCCTCGTATTTTCTTTCTATATCCTCTACCTGTTCAAACATTTCATCACCCTCTCGTTTCCGGCATAATCCTTTATTATGCTGACATAACGGTAGCCTTTTTCCTCAAATATCCTTTTGACAGCCTCTCCCTGGTCGTATCCGATCTCGCAGATGAGCCTGCCCTCCTTTTTCAGGTGCCCGTGTGCCTCATCCGCAATGATCCGGTAAAAGTCAAGCCCGTCCTCTCCTCCGTCAAGAGCGGCGCGCGGATCATGGTCTTTCACCTCAGGCTCAAGGCTTTCGATGTCTGTAGTCCTGATGTAGGGCGGATTTGAGACTATGCAGTCAAAGACCCCTTCCACCTTTTCAAACATATCGGAGCATAATAAAAACGGGAACTTTCCAAGCCTCTTTGCATTCTCTCTCGCTACGGAAAGTGCTTTTTCGGAGATGTCGGTCCCCACTCCGTCGATATCGTTTTTGTAGCTCATAACGGAAAGCAGAATGCAGCCCGAGCCGGTGCAAAGATCCAGGATCCTTTCGCCGTCGCAGACCTCCTTTAACACCTCCTCCGTTACAAACTCCGTATCAAACCTGGGGATCAGTACATCACCGTTTACGACAAACTCCAGACCCATGAAAGGAGCAATACCCGTGATGTGCTGCAGCGGTACTCTTTGTGATCTTTCCGTGATAAAGACCCTGTAGGTTTTTTCATCTTCATCCGTCACATCCTCATCGGAATGTGCCTTGATAAAGGTCCTGTCCTTCTTTATCACATGCTCAAGGAGAAGTACTGCATCTGTTTTGTGATCGGCAATGCCGGAATCCTTCAATGTTTTCTGCCCGTATGAAAGCAGGCTTTTTATCTTCATGCTTCCTCTCCCTGCGTGTTCTCCTCTTTTTCAAAGCTCATTCCGAAATTCTCGGTCAGGTATTTTCTCCAGTCAAAAACCTCCTCAACGGATCTGATCCCCACTTCTATCATGCTGTCATCGGGCTCTGTCGTCGTCAGCTTTTGCATCCAGAGTCCCGGGGCGCTGAGCGCTCTTATTATGGGGGAGTTGCTCCTGCCTGCAGCCCTGATGAACTCAAAGGCAACACCTGCGATCACCGGAACAAGTACGATACGAAGGACCACTCTCAGCCATCTGGTCGGGGTCTGGATGAAGGAGAAAAAGATGATCGAAACGACCATCACGTAGAGCAGGAAGCTGGTGCCGCAGCGTCTGTGCTCTCTCGAGGATCTCCTGACGTTTTCGACATTCAGCTCCATGCCGGATTCCAGACAGTTGACGCATTTGTGCTCGGCCCCGTGATACATGAAGACTCTTTTGATATCCTTCATCAGGGAGATCAGCTTGATATATGCCACAAAAATGACGAGCCTGATCACACCCTCGATGAGGGAGAGAAGGACGGGATTTGTCACCAGTTTTTTGAAAAACTGCGAGATATAATACGGAAGTACCATGAAAAGACCCACCGCAAGTATCACTGCAACTATTGTAACAAGCGTGGATATGATGCCGTCCGCAGCGGATCTCTTTTTTTCTCCTTCCGGTGAATCTGCCGCACCTTCGGTTTTTTCCTCCTCTTCCATATACACATCCGAGGAAAAATTCAACGCACTCATCCCAAGTACCAGGGAATCCACAAAAGAAAACACACCTCTCACGATGGGAATGTTTTTGAGCACCTTGTTTGAGACCAGACCCTTGTACTCTTCCTTTTTCACAACTATCGTTCCGTCACTTTTCCTCACGGCCACGGCATAGTTGTCCTCATTCTTCATCATCACGCCTTCCATGACCGCCTGCCCGCCTATCCCGGAATACTTCACCCCCGAGATATTGCAGACCTTCGCATCCTTACTCTCTGCCATACTTATTTCCTTTCTCATGTGACAGGGGGACTGTCCCGGTGTCACATTTGTTAATTGTTTTTGGGGGATCGGCCGGATATGATATCAGCGAGCAATCAGCCGGTGTTTCTTAGCG
>JAFSWJ010000222.1 GCA_017444545.1 Lachnospiraceae bacterium | reverse complement strand
CATAGAGAGCACCCTGAGTGCTTGCCATGTAAGGACCCACGTAGAAAACGGCAAGTATTCCGCAGGTTACGATCGACAGCAGTATCCAGCCTATGAATGAAAGATCAAGGCAGAACGCCCTCATCTTGTTTCCGTTCATCATCTCTCTTGACTTTGTGATGGCATCCATAGCCGAGATATCCGGATCATCCGCCAGAATATAAGGTACCATCCTGTATGAATAAGACTTTATGATACCCGGAATTATAAACAGGCATGTCCAGAGGAATATGAAAAGATCCTTCAGAAACATAGCCAGAACCTTGCTTCCGTATCCCGCAAAACCCTCCTTTATCTCGTTCAGGGATGCAGGTGTATTTCTCACATTCCTTGAAAAGAAAGCGTTGCATCCTATCAAAAGCGGGTTAAACAAAAGGATATCAAGAGCTATACCTACGATGGCGGCCACACCGATAACCCCTACGATCCCGGCCAGGACCATGGGATTCAGCGATGAAATCATCTCCTTCAGCTGTTCGGATTTCTCCGGATCCATGGAAGATGACGAGGTCGATCCGCCCGCACCTCCTGCACAGATAGAAAGGATAACAGACACCAGCACACAGTACCAGTAATTACTCCTGAACGCCTCTTTTCCCCTTTCCTTGATCTCACCTATTGTCCACATATTTTTTCCTCCCTTTCTTGTAAAAAACTTCCAAATGTCGACAACTAACTTTACCATAAGTAAAACAGGTCGACAAGTTTCACATCCTCAGATCTCAAACATCAGCTCCCCGTATGTCGGGAACGGCCAGAATCTCCTGTCCACCAGAAGCTCCAGTTCATCAGCCGGCTTTCTGAGCCGGTCCATCAGTATCTTTATCTTATCCTTGTAATAAAAGGCTCTCTCTTTTGCATTTTCTATGGAAACAGCCTCATCCTTCGCTTTTTCAAGGCTTTCCATCGCATCCTTCATCTGCCTGAGCCTTTCGGTCACATCCCTTAAAAGTCCGCTCTGAACGGAAGCGTCCTCTCCCGCTGCCTTTACGGCATTCACGGTTTCAGCCAGTTCCTTTGTATATCTGACAACAGCCGGGATTATCATATTACCCGCCATATCAAGCATGGTGACTGCCTCTATATTGATGGACTTGGCATAGGTCTCATATATGATCTCCTGTCTCGACTCAAGCTCCGTCCTGGTAAAGATCCTGAACCTTTCAAAAAGCTTCACGGCCTTGTCGGTGGTCAGGGCATCGGCTGCCTCTATCATGGAAGAGATATTCGGCAGTCCTCTCCTTTCTGCCTCTTTGACCCATTCCTCCGAATAACCGTCACCGTTAAAGATCACCCTCTGATGCTCCCTCAGATTCTTTTTGATCAGATCGTGTGCTGCAACGGTGATATCCTCAGCCTTTTCAAGTTCATCTGCGGCCTCACAGAAAGCCTCTGCGGTTATGGCATTCAGTATGGTATTAGGGCTTGCGATGGAATCTGCGGAACCCACGGACCTGAATTCAAACTTGTTTCCCGTAAACGCAAAGGGTGAGGTCCTGTTACGGTCAGTGGCATCCTTGACAAAATCAGGAATGGTCCTGACTCCCGTTTTCAGCTTTTCTCCCTGTTTTACGCTGTTTGCCTCTCCGGTCTCAATGAGCTGGGTCACCACATCATCAAGCTGCTCACCTAAAAAGATGGACATGATGGCGGGAGGTGCCTCGTTGGCTCCCAGCCTGTGGTCATTTCCCACATCCGATGCGGACTGTCTCAAAAGGTCGGCATGGATGTCTATTGCTTTTATTATGCAGGAAAGAACCAGGAGAAACTGCATGTTCTCGTTGGGTGTTTCTCCGGGGTCGAGCAGATTGATACCGTTATCTGTTGAGATGGACCAGTTGTTGTGCTTTCCGGAGCCGTTCACTCCCGCATAGGGCTTTTCGTGCAACAGACATCTCATGTTGTGCTTGACTGCCACCCTCTTCATCGTTTCCATGACAAGCTGGTTGTGATCCACCGCCACGTTGGCTGTCTCGTATATGGGCGCCAGCTCATGCTGTGCCGGAGCGACCTCGTTGTGCTGGGTCTTTGCGGTTACGCCAAGCTTCCAGAGTTCATTGTTCAGATCCTTCATAAACCCTCCGACCCTCTCTCAGATGACTCCGAAATAATGGTCATCCATCTCCTGTCCCTTTGGAGCGCTTGCACCGAAAAGAGTCCGTCCGGCAAACATCAGGTCAGGTCTTTTCATAAAAAGATCCCTGTCAACGAGTAAATACTCCTGCTCGGGACCGACCGAAGGAGTGACCTTTTTTGCCTCATAGTTTCCGAAAAGCCTCACTATCCTCAAAGCCTGATCGCTCAAAGCCTGCATGGAACGCAGAAGCGGTGTCTTTTTGTCGAGAGCCTCTCCGTTATACGAGCAAAAAGCCGTGGGTATGCACAGTATCTTCCCGCAGGATGATTCCTTCAAAAATGCGGGTGATGACGGATCCCAGGCCGTATATCCCCTTGCTTCAAAGGTAGCACGGAGTCCTCCGGAGGGAAATGATGACGCATCCGGTTCCCCCATCACAAGCTCCTTGCCTGAAAAGTCCATCATGACACGCCCTTCGTCATCCTCATGTGTAATAAAGGCGTCATGCTTTTCGGCGGTGATCCCCGTCAGAGGCTGAAACCAGTGGGAATAATGGGTCGCACCCTTTTCTATGGCCCATTCCTTCATGGCATAGGCCACAACTTCAGCAGTTACCGCATCAAGCTTCTTTCCTTCCTCCATGGTCCTTTTCAGGTCCCTGTAGACTTTTTTCGGAAGCCGCTGCCTCATGACAGTGTCATTAAATACGTTTTCCCCGAAGATCTCGGTTATCTTTTTTTCTGCCCCGGCATCGCTGCTGCCGGTCACAAACTCCGGTTCACTCATTTTTTCATCCTCCTCACAATCTCACCCACCCCTTCAGGGTCTTTTTTTCGCTGTCCTGTCCGGACAGATATTTTTCCGGGTAGATCACCATTTTGTTCTCATTTTTGTTCAGCAGCGCTCCCCAGGTCGAAAAGGTCGAATTTGCTATGATATTATGATCACAGATACTCATCAGATACATATCCCTGTAGCTGTCGGCCCCGGTATTACCTGTAACTACTACCTTGTTTTCAAGCCAGTCAAAGCTTTTGCTGATGAAATCCTTGTCATCGGAAAAAATAAAAAACCTTGCATCAGGATATGCGGACAGTATAACATCTGCAGCCCTTCTGTAAAAGTCCATCCCAAGACTTACAAATTTATCCTCATACAGTGAAGACAGGTAAT
>JAFSWJ010000027.1 GCA_017444545.1 Lachnospiraceae bacterium | reverse complement strand
CTTTTTGTAGAGGATATTGTTTACCTCCTCTATACTTCCCTCGCCTTTGAGTGCATAATCCGCGATCTCTCCTATGGCAAAATCAACCTCTCCGCCTATCATATAGTCTATATGCGAAAGGTCGAGGAGATCGAGCATCGCCTGCTCGGGAGCGTAGAATATGGCACCTTTAAGCACGGTGACCGGTCCGAACCTGTCCTTGAGATCATTCATCAGCTTGATATCATCAAACACGGTGGTATTTGTCGTGCTGAGCATGATCAGATCCGGTCTGTATTCATCTATCTCCCGGTACATCTGTTCATTTGTGCAAAGCTCCGTCTGGAAATCCCGGAGCTTTATGTCATAGCCTCTTTTCAGAAGGACAGCCGCAGCATACCCCAGGTCGTTGCAGGCCCTCATGGCCTGTGCCGATCCCTCATCCACATTCTGCTGGCATCTGTCCTCACCGCGCTGGAACATGGGTCCCGGCGGATAAAAAAGCAATATCTTTTTCTTTTCCATTATCATTCTCCGATCAGATATGAATCAAAAACGGCTCCTGGAAGAGCTTCAGTCCGGGGATATCAACCACGGTGAGTACCACGGCTATCACCACTATGACCGCAACAAAGATCATCAGTTTTCTTTCCTTGTAAAGCTTTTCGGGCTTTTGCACGGCAGAATCATCCTTGAAGGCTATGTACAGATAATACACGAAAAGCAGAAAGAGAAAGGGCATGAGCAGCACGTATTCCAGCCTGTACTTGATCAGGAATATGCCCATGCAAAAGGTAGAACAGAAAGCGTAAAACATGCTGGAGCACAGAAGTGTCCTTTCGGAATACCTGGCAAAGGATTTGCGGTAAAGTCCCGCAGTCTTTGGATCACCTATCATACGGTATTCCGCAAACCGCTTGATGCCCATGAGAAAAGCTCCGCCCATCCAGTATCCCAGAAGGATACTTCCCGGAGGCACCTCTGAATTTGTCACGATAAACCATCCCAAAAGCAGGCGGATCATATTGTTCACCGATTCGGTGATGACATCAAGAAAGGGTATATCTTTTGTACGCAGAGGCTTTACGTTGTAGACGATACCCATCACGAGCAGCCAGATCTCGGTTACAAGAAAACTCGTATTTATTAAAAGAGAAAGCGCCAGTCCCGCTATGGCAAGCCCCGCGTATTCCAGCATCACCAGGGCAAAACTCATATTTTCCGATACCACGGGACGGTATTTTTTCGTAGGATGATACTTGTCAAACTCCGCGTCCAGCCACTCGTTGATCACATAATTTGCCGATGCGATGAAACAGGTGGCAGCAAAAGCGATGAAAAACCTGTACAAAAGCACTCCGACGGAAGGTATATCGACCAGCAAAAATGCGACTCCGAGACCGGGAATGATAAAAATATTCTTGACCCAGTGATCAGGTCTGGCTATCTTCACATATTTCTTCATTACAATCCCCTTTCAGCCTGTTTTTCAGTATATCATCTTTTATCACGGCTTTGCAATGCCACCGGATGCGTTGTAAAATGATGTCATGAAAACGATCAAGGAAAAGCTTCCCCTGATCCTTGCGACAGCGGGTACGCTTGTTTATCTGACACTCATATTCAACAACAATGTCTGGATGGATGAGGCCTTCACGGCAACCCTCGTCAAAGGCTCCTTTGCCTCCATGATGGAGCGGTCCATGGCCGACACCCTTCCTCCGCTTTTCAACATCTGGGCGTGGTGCCTGACAAAGCTTTTCGGATATCACACCCTCACCCTCAAGCTGTCATCGGTCATTCCGATGATCGCCCTGCTTTATTACAGTGCCCTGCGTATTCCGCCTCTGTATAATAAAAACACGGCATCCTGCTTCATCTTTACCCTTTTTGCAATGCCCCATCTTCTGGCCTGTACCGTTGAGATCAGGATGTACGCCTTTTGCCTTTCCTTTGTCACCATGGGAGTGATAAGCGCCCTTTACATTGCGAAAAAGAACTCAAAAAAGGACCTCCCCCTCCTTGTTATCTTCACTCTGCATGCAGGCTATTCCCACCACTACGGTCTGATAAGCCTTCTCTTTGTGTGGGCAGGTCTGCTGGTATTTTTCATCTCAAAAAAAGAAGGCTTCAAAAGCTTCATGATATATGCCTTTGCGGCTGCGGCACTGTTTGTGCCCTATCTTTTCATGACCGTATACCAGATAAAAAAAGCCTCCTCATATTTTTCAACTTCCCAGGTTCCGTCAGCGGAAGCCTTCCTCTCATCACTGAGATTTCCCTTTGTCACAAACATCACACCGCTTTCGGCCCTGCTTCTGCTCTCGGTACTGGCTGCGGCAGTCCTGGGAAGCAGCAAAAAAGAAGGACTTTTGCTCATGGGCATTTATCCTGCGGTCCTGATCCTTTCATATCTGCTCATGATCGCAACCGGCAGATCCTTCTTTTCGGGCCGGTATCTCATACCCTCCTTTGGTGCCCTGTGGCTTGGCTTTTCAATCCTGCTCTTTTCGGGAAAGCTTCATCTTCCGGAAAAAGCCGCGCCGGCTTTCAGGATCGCCATCCTGCTGGTGCTGGTGCTTGCAGGCACTGCAGACTACGCAGAGACCTTCAGGGAAGAATACGCAGGGGATGCCGGCGGCATGCTGTCCTTTTTTGCTGAAAACATAGGAAAAGATGACGGTTACATCATCTTTGAGGATGAGTATCAGATCGAGTGGTGCCTGAGATATTATGAACCGGAACTTAGAAAATACGCCCCCGAAAACCTGGAAAAGATCAAGGGAAAAATCTGGTGTTTTGTGACTCCGGAATATGCCGGAATGCTTGACGAAATGCCCGTAAAATCGTATAATAAAGACTATAAAGGCGAGTTGTCATTTGACAGATATTGCTTCTTTGTTTACGAACTTGAGAAGCAGGATGACAGGAGGTAGTGGATATGGAAGGAATTTCTCCTATTTCATCATCATTGGTCATGAGCCTCAAAGGTGTTGCGGCTCCTTCAAAGGTTGGCGTTGCCATGCTTTCAAAGGAACTGGATACCCAGAGGAAAGCCGGATCGGAGATGGTGAAGATGAT
>JAFSWJ010000221.1 GCA_017444545.1 Lachnospiraceae bacterium | reverse complement strand
GATCTAAATAAAACCCGGGAAAAAACGACAGAAAGGCATGAAAAATTATGAATAAATTTTTTAGGAGATGTCTCATTTCGATCATCAGCGCAGGGCTTTCCGTAGCTGCGCTTTCAGGCTGCGAGATCACCGATCCGGCATCTTTCAGGACTGCGGCAAAAGAAATGTCCGGCGGGGATGAAGCAGAAAAAAAAGAACCGGTATTTACTGACGGAATAGCTCAGCCCATACTTGATTATACAGATCTTCGGGCTTCGGACTACACTAATGAGGGTAGTGACATATTAAGGTTTTGCGTATATGTCGAAACCGATCACGATACGGATTCCGATGGAAAGGCCGATCTTGTGGAGGCTCTGGTCCAGATCCCCCGTGCTTCAGCGGAGGGAGGCTTCAAGGCGGCGACCATCTATGACCCTACTCCCTACGGAGCAGGTACCGTTGAGGAACACTCGATGGACAGTTCCACTCTCCTGAATCCCGTTCCCTTTGACTATGATAAGCTTTATGAACCCGGAGAAAAACGTACTCCAAAGGGAAGCATGACCACCCTTGAGGCGGCTGCCGGGGCAGATCCGGAGAGCTGGAATTATAAAGTGCCGTTCTCGGAGGATGAGGGATACTGCTATGCACACAGCTATGATTATTTTCTTGTCAGGGGCTTTGCAGTAGTTGAGGCCGGCGGGATCGGCACCTACGGTTCCGAGGGCTTTGAGCTGTGCGGCTTTGACCTTGAGCGGGATGCCCACAAATGCGTTGTGGAATGGCTGACCGGGGACCGCGTCGCCTACACCGACCCCTATAATGACATTGAGATAGAAGCCGACTGGTCAAACGGAAACGTTGCCATGACGGGATGCTCATACGGAGGCACCCTCCCCTATGAGGTTGCCACAACAGGCGTTAAGGGTCTGAAGACCATCATACCCTTCGCCGGGATAGCCTCATGGTATGATTATACAAATTCTCAGGGAGCTCCCCTTTACCTTTCGGCTGCATACGCAAACCATCTTGCATCCTATAACAGCGGAGCCGCCTATGAGGATGATGACTGGACGGTCATTAATGACGACTACGCATCATTCCTATGGCAGCTGTCGAACGATCAGGATGCCACAAACGGAAACTACGACGATATCTGGGCCAGGAGCGACTATTCCCGGGATTTTGATGAGATCGCCTGCTCGGCTCTCATCGTACACGGCATGAACGATTTCAATGTTACCACCAAGCAGTCTGACCTCATGGCACGGGCATTCAAAAAAGCCGGAAAGAATTTCAAGCTCGTACTTCACCAGGACGGACATAATATCCTGAACGGCATCGTCGTAAATGGCAGCCTGTGGCAGGACATCATGAACAAGTGGCTGTCACACTATCTGTATGATGTGGATAACGGTATCGAGGATATGCCGACGGTAAGCGTTCAGAGCAACATTGACGGCTCCTTTAAGACCTATGATACCTGGGCCGAATTTGAATACGATTCATTTGAATATGACAGGGAAGTAAATCCTGATGATATTTCACATATCGACACCACCGCCATCGCATCGCATTATATGAAATATGATGAATCCACCGACGACTTTGGCAGAAAACTTTTAAGGGATAACTATTATCTGTCCATGCCGGAGAGCACCAAGGCAGCCTATGTCTTTGAGCTTCCCGACAACTATTCCATCTACGGGGTGCCGGAGGTTCACCTGAAGATGTCTACCAGAAATACAGATGCAGACGGTTTGGTTGTTTCTGCCATGTTGATGGATACCATAGATGAAGAAACGGAATTCAAGGCATATATGACCAAGGAAAGGCTGGGTGAAACCCTTCCCTCAAAAACTATCGGGACAATGGAAACCGGCGGCGGTCTCCCGAAAACAAAGGTCAGGGAATTTGTAAAGAGCAATACGACAGCCAAGCTTGTCACCTTCGGTCACACGGATCTTGCCAATTACGGAGGAGGCTACAACGGAAGTGACTATGTGATGCATGAGGAGGAGATGCAGGCGGGTCAGTATTATGATTACACCATCTATCTCCAGCCCACATCCTATACCTTTGAACCGGGACACAAGGCAGTACTTATTATCACCGTATGGTATCCATACCGGGCTTTCCTTGATGAGGACTACATGAACGGAGTCGTCACCGATTCGGTCGATTCCTCATATACATATTCGTTTAATATAGACAATTCTTCGTTTGAGCTGAAGTTTCCCCAGTGTGCGGAATAACGGTTCCGGGGGTGTGACAGGGGGACAGTCCCCCTGTCACATCCAGCGGGTCCGCCATACGAAAAACCCGAAGAAAGCTCAAAGTGTGACAGGGGGACTGTCCCCCTGTCACATTTCAGCTATACAAGTTTTGCATTTCTTAATGTACAGTAAGAAAACTCCCCCTCCTGATATGTGTCAAAAACTCCTACAACGCAGACTTCATTACCCTCTTCCGGATAATCATCCGGATACGAATACTCACCGGTCAGTTCAAATTCGATGCCCTGGGCACAGCATGCCGTTGCATCCTGAATAATACATGCGTAATAGTTCGCGTCAGCAGTCTCATCATGGAAAACAGAGAATGCTCCTTTCATCTTGACGGTTTTTCCTACATACGCTTCGGGTGCTGTCATCATGTTGTAAACCTCGGAATAGACCATCGTGCTTGAAAGTGCAGTCAGATCAACATCTATTCCATCCTCTCCTGAAGGAGTACTGCCGGTCTCATTGTTTTTTTCAGAGACCGGCACATTATCTGAAATCACGGCTTTTTCAGGGACCGGTACATTATCAGAAATCCCGGCTTTTTCCTTATCTGCCTCGGCGATCCCTGCCTGCAATACATCATCGACCCCCGCAGTCTGGTTTGTCATCCTCCCCGCCGCATCTTTATTGTTCGCACATGCCGGTATCATTGCCCCGATCATCAGGCACAATAATAAAAGAACTGCTTTTTTCTTCAATAGTGCACACCTCCCTTTAACGCTACTGCGGCAGAAGTCAATCCTGCTTTTTAAGCGCCTCTGTCAGAACCGAAAGATTATTTTCCATGATCGAAAGATAATCACTTCCTCCCGCGACATCCCGGGATGTAGTGGACTGCATGGAATCCATGGTGAGGATCTGCTGATCCTTGTCTGCCGTATTCTGTACGATCGTTTCCGCAATACGATGATCTGCACCCTCTATTGTCAGGACCGCTTCAAGTCCCAGCTCATCCACCTTCCGGGCAAGGAAGGTAACGGTTTCAAAGCTTGCTTCCGTCTCAGCCGAGCAGCCGACAAATGCTGCATAGTAGTCAAGCCCGTAATCATCTGTCAGATATCTGAAGGGGAAGCGGTCTCCGAAAAGAACCGTTTTTACCGGAGCTTCAGATACGGTCTTATTATACTTTTCATCCAGTTTGCTTAGCTTCTCTTTGTATGCAGAAACGTTGCTGCTGTATGTGCCGACATTTTCCGGATCGATCTTTCCAAGCGCATCCGCAATGCTCTGAACAAGGACAGATGCATTCCTGAGAGAAAGCCACACATGCTCATCATATTCCGGGCCTTCCTCTTCGTGATCATGGTGCTCATCCTCATCGTGATCATGGTGTTCATCCTCTTCGTGATCTTCACCTTCCTCGTGATCCCCGTCTTCTTCATGATCCCCGTCTTCCTCGTGATCATGTTCATGCCCGTCTTCCTGCATTCCTTCAACCACTTCCTCTTCCTTTACGGAATCTCCAAGTTCATCGAGAAGGTTGATGACGATCATATCTTTATTTGTCGCCTCTTTCAGGGCGTCCTCCACCCATTCATCGGATTCACCTCCGACATAGATAAAAAGATCACAGGCAGATATCCTGAGGATATCCTCAGCTGTCGGCTGATAACTGTGCAGATCGACGCCATTATCAAGCAGCATGGTCACCTCTGCATTCGCCGGATTGTTTCCAAGTATGTTCATTACCCAGTCGTATTCAGGGAAGATCGTTGTCACGATACTGATCCTGCTGCTGCCTTTTGCAGCTGCTTCACTGATACTTCCGCAGGCACAAAGAGATACGGTCAAAAGAACGACCGCACTTATTATAGAAATGTATTTTTTCATAGTATACCTCCATATGATAGTTTTTTTCACGAAAAACAGAGCAGACTTACAGCCCGAAGGGCACAGTCTGCCGCCATATGAAGACTGTTCAATTATTCAGCCGGACTTTTAACAAAACAGGAGTTTCCGCCCGGACCGGATAGTCGGGCAGAAAAGTCAGAAGAAACAGAAACAGCAGTGGAATAAGAACGGATAGCTGCATGAGCGTCCCGTTACTGACCTGATCGATCATACTCTCACACTGCCGGATGCAGGCACAGACAGGACAATCCTCGCCCTCGCAATCATGATCAGCTTCGGCAGCTATATAGATATGAGCGCACAGCATGATAACAAGCATCAAAAATGCAATGATACCTGATGCGATCCTCTTTGTCCTTATTATTTCAGAACTGCTCATACTACCTGCTCCCGATCGATATTTCATGTAACCCGCAGAATACGGTACACTCTGATCTAACTTTGATCTTCGTGTGAATTTGAAAACCGTTCTCAATTTTACAGTGGTATTTTTATTTTGTCAACGGATTGTGGGACAGGGGGACGGTTTGGGACAGGGTGGGACAGGGGACGTTTCTCTGTCCCACTTTTATGTAAATCTATATGGGCAGTGAATCGGATATATGTTTTTGTGAACAATAAGCCGTCAGTTCTTAACGAATCCAAGTCTGATAAATTTTGGAGCACGCCGGCTGCGCGTGCTTTCCGCGCAGAACGGGGGCCTCCAAAATTTTGATTATCAGACGCAGGATGAGTTTAGAACCGGACGAGCCGTGAACAAAACATATATCCGATC
>JAFSWJ010000220.1 GCA_017444545.1 Lachnospiraceae bacterium | reverse complement strand
CCCTGGTTGTTGATGATACAGGCAATGCCGTCATCGCCGAGTTTTTTTGTCTGCACCATGGCATCAACATCATCAAGATACATCCCCGCACAGGCAACGCCCATGAACTTTCCGTGCTTTCTGACGGGACTTCCGCACATCATGCCGATCCTCTTGCCGTTTGCTTCAGGCGTGACATTTGTAAAGAAGGTGGCATCTGCCTCCTTTGTGCCTATGTACCAGGGACGCTCGGCGGGTTCATAAAATTTCACGGTGCCGTCCTCTTCGAGCTTTGAAAGTGAATCCCTTTCGGCCTCCACCATGAGACCGCTTTCCGTTGCGATGTAGCATTTTGCCATGGAGGGATTTCCGGTATGTGCCGACAGCAGCGTGTTTGTTTCATTGCCCAGAAGTCCGAGCTCATCGATGACCGCCTCATCGCTCATGTCGGTATTTTTGCTGTGGGTGAAATGGACCACAAGTTTGCCTTCGTTTTCCGCCTTCGGCTCCTGCACCTTTATCCTTCCGAACTGGTCTGCATGCTCATAAAGATAGGTCGCATCCTCGGCAAGCAGTTCCACAGTCGCCTTGAAATGGGAAAAATTGGAATCCACTATATCCGCCTGTCCGGATGCGATCTCAAGCAGTCGTGCCGTCACCTCGTTTTCCATCGAGGTCGAAGATATCTCACCGGCCTTGTCGCCGAGCCTTCCGTTGTAATCCACAAGCACCCGCTGCATGGAAGCCAGCCGCAATGTGATGATGATCGTTATGGCAAGAAGTGTCATAACCACAAGCATGACCATGGCCAGAAGCATGGTCGAACCAAGTGTTCTTCTTTTGTCCGGTTTTAAATTCATGGCTTCCTCCTAATCCTTTATCAATCGAAGAAGACTCTCAAATCTGTCCGTCAGTCTGAAATCGTCAAAGTCAAAATACACATCTCCGGTATACTGCAGGAAAATCTGTTCCGTCTCAGAGCACAGTGCACGCACTCCGGTAAAATAAAAACCCTTTGCAAAAAGCTCATCACAGGCTGCTATGGCTTCAGGTCTGTCCACGGGAAGTATCAGCTGGATCGTCCAGTATTTTTCCGAATGCGAGCTTTGGATCTGTGCAACCTTTTCTATCAGATCGCTGCCGATGGAAAAGACCTTGATGCTGATGCTCTGCTCTCTTTCGTTTATCGATGTATCAAGCCTGCTTTCGGTCTGAGCCGGGACTTTGTGTCCCTCATCAGAGGTTACGATATCAAAATCCACCTTCAGATCCAGGTAGAGTTTTTCCACCTTTTTTGCAACAGCCGGATGGATATATATCCTTCCCGCATCCTTTTTGTCCACCGGGAGGATCAGGATGGCCTGGGCATATTTTTCGCTGTCGCCCAGCCTGTAACTGTTGTGCATCCTTGAAGTCAGATGACTGCCCAGATTGAAGGCCACAGGCACCATACCTGCCTCCTCACACATACCCTGGGTTATATTATGAAAAACGACCGTAGATGCATAGATGCAGCTTGGATGAAGGCTGCGTGCGATCTCATAGGTATACTTCACAAGCTCAAAGGGGAGACCGTATCCTCTGAAGGCTTTTTTGAAGATCTGGGAAGCCGCTTCTATCCTGGTCTCACCCTCAAATCTGATCAGCGACTGGAAGCCGCAAACCTCATCGCCGCAGCATGCAAGGTACAAGAGGAGTTTTCCCGATGCCACCTCGTTTTTCAAAAGTTCCTCATCATAGTACTCCCTGCGGTAATAGGTGTACCCGTACTCTTCTATGACACATTCTATCACGGATGGCTCGTCACCGTAAACAAAGGGACGAAGTGTAAACGTCTTTTCCTCACCTGTCTTTTTGCTGACAAGGGCCACCTTTCTTTCGTTCATATCCTTCACTTTCCGACCCCCGCCCCCATGTAGATGATGAGGTTGTTCATATCAAAAACATTCGAATACTTCACCCTGTCCGCGATCTTGTCAACGACATTCATTCCGAAGCATTCATCCTCCATGAACTTTTCGGGGCTCAGCTTTTCCTTTCTGTTCCTGAACCACTCTATGGGATTGAAAATGGTCCCTCCGCATCTCATTCGCATGATGACTTCCTCACTCGTCAACGATATCCTGACAGCCACCCTGAAGTCTCCATCGGTACGGCAATGTCTGGCAAGGATCACCAGAAGCTCCTCCACCACAAGCGGAAGCTTCATGCAAAGCGTAGCGTCAACCTCGTTTTCTTCACAAAAGGTTACGACCTCGGATGAGGTTTTGACCGCTCCCTCCTCGGTGCCGTCGGAGGAGGTCATGAAAAACTTTTCGGAATAGACTTTTTCCTCAAGCAGGATCCCCGAAAGATCCTTTCTCTTTTTTCTCCTCAATATGCTGTAAACAGCCATGACTCCAAAGTCAAGTATCTCCGCAAGGGTAAATGAAAGTCCGTACCAGTTTGAAGTGTCGGCTCCAAAATGCAGCATGGTAAAGAGGACCGGAAATACCAGCACATGCAGGGCCGTCAGGATCATGGAGCCTTTGTTCTCACCGATAGCAGTATAATAATAAATGAGTACGTTCATGACAGAGGCAGGTATGAGGCTGACTGCCGACAGACGGATGAGCAGAGCCGTATCCGCCACAAGGACATCACCCTTCACGCCGAAAAACCCTGCGATGGGTGATGCAAAGATCACGATGAAAGCCGCTGCCAGGACGTGAAAGATAAACGCATATATTATACTGACGATGATGACCTGGCGCTGTGCCCTCCTGTCCCTTTCACCGCGGAGCACGCCGATGATGGGCGACACGGCCTGGCCGAAGCCGGTCACGGTCGCCGAAGCAAGATTTAATATGGAAAAGGCAACCGCAAGGGAAGCCAGACCGTCCTTTCCAAGATACGCCGATACAATGATATTCATGACAGCGGTCCTGATAAGCCTGCAAAGATTGTTGAGAGCCGAGGCGCTTCCGTAGGACACTATTTTTTTCATCATGGGAAGGATGTCCGCTGCCTTTGGTCTCTTCATGGAAAACAGGCGGTTATTTGTGAAAAGGGCAAAAAGGCTGATGACGGATGCTGCAGTCATTGAAAGCGAAAAGCCCACTGCTATGCCCGTCAGTCCCGCACCGCTTCGTAGGAACACATAGACAAGCAGTATGTCGATGACGCCCATCATGGTGAAGGCTATGGTGGAAAAACGCCCCCTTCCGATGAGGCGGAGGAAGTTGAAGGGAAAATAAATGAGGGTGTTTAAGAAGCCGAAGGCTATGACTATCCGCCCGTATCCGGCTCCTATGGCATAGGCCGCCTCATCTCCGCCGAGAAACGAAAACAGTCCCCTGAACCAGATGAGACAGGGGATGGATATGAGAACGGGGATAACGACGGAAAGGACAAACGCCATCCATTCGTATTTTGCTGCATTGTTCTGATCTCCTTTTCCCAATGCCACGGCTGCCCTCGTGGATGCTCCTATGGAGATGAGACATCCGAGCATGGAATACAGAAAGGTAAAGCTCTGCAGGATACCCATCACGGTCAGGGCTTCCTTTCCGAGAAACCGTCCCGCCATCAGCGTATTTGCAAAGCCTGCGACAAGTGTTCCTGCCAAAGATACGACCGTGGGGATCAGAAACTTTGAAAAGGTCTTTCTCGCAAACTCATCATCATTGTTTTTCAGATCTGAAAGAAATCTCATCGTTTTGTTTTTCTTTATTCTCCAAAGGTTTTTTCGGTCAGGTTCTCAAGCAGACAGTGCCTCAGGAAGGTGAGTGCCGCAGTGGTGGCAGCCGTCCTGATCTTTTCCCTGTTTCCCTCAAACCTGTATTCCTTTACCTTTATCTTTCCGGCAACGGATACGGCTATGTAGGTGAGTCCTATCTCCTTTTGCGTATTATCGGATGCGGGTCCGGCTATGCCTGTTATGGAAACACAGACATCGCTCTTTGCCGCGGCAGCTCCGCCTTTTGCCATCTCCTTTGCACACTGCTCGCTCACGGCACCGTATTTATCAAGGGTGGATCTTTTCACTCCAAGATATTTCCTCTTTGCCTTGTTGGAATAGGTCACAAATCCGACCTTGATGACATCGGAGGCTCCGGGCACATTTATGAGCCTTGATGCGATCATGCCTCCGGTGATG
>JAFSWJ010000219.1 GCA_017444545.1 Lachnospiraceae bacterium | reverse complement strand
GTCCTCATCAAAGCCTCCGGCCCCCCTGAAATCATCCTTTGACACCATCAGACATGCCCCGGTAACCGCACTGACATCCTGTGCATAGCAGAGCCTGCCCATGTATCCCAGATTCTCCTTTGACAGCCTGTAGTGGGTATGCCCGGCAGTCCTGTGCGCGCCAAGACCCAGTACTATGCCTGCATGCTGTATCGTATAGTCGCCGTAAAAAAGCTTGCACCCCACGGCTCCCACATCGCTCCTCTGGGCATACATCAAAAGTTCTTCTATCCAGTTTCTCGTGATCACCTGGGTATCGTTATTGAGCAATATCAGATACTCTCCGCCTGCAACCTCAGCCCCCGCATTTACAAGCTTTGAAAAATTAAAGCTGTCCCGCCTGCCGCAGTCCGCGATGGTGACATTGTCCCTTTCATTTATCTGTGCATAATAAGAACGGATCTCCTCCGAGGTGCTGTTGTTTTCAACCACAACTATCTCATAGTTGTCGTAGCTGGTCCTTTCAAGGATCGAAGTAATGCACCTTTTAAGATCATCCACATGCTCGTGATTCGGTATTATTATGGATACGAGCGGCTTTGCATCAAGCGCATATCTGATCCTGAATATGGTTGCAAAGGCTCTTGTGCTTTCTATGCTGAATCCCTCAAAGCCCAGGGAATGAAGATAAGATGACACCGCTCTTTTTGCCGCATCTATTGCGTAGGATTTTGCATTTATGTCTGCTGCGGTAGATCCGGCATGGGACCGCCAGTAATAAAGGATCTTCGGTACATGGCATACTCCGTCTCCATGGGACACTGCCTCACCCGTAAGCCTCAGGATCAGGTCATGGTCCTGTGAACCGTCGCACTCGCTTCTGAATCTCCCGACAATATCCACAAGTTCTCTCCTGAAGGCGCTGAAATGGCAGATATAATTGTTGGCCCGCAGATTATCCGGCGCAAAATCCGGCTTGAAATGAAGAGTGATCATGTTGTCGATGCTTCCGCCCTTAAAGGTCGCCTCATCCGAATAGATGTACCACGCATCCTTTTTTTCAAGCAGGCACATGAACTCATACAGCGCCATGGGATGCAGGATGTCGTCATGATCCATGAGGGCATAGAAATCCCCGTCCGCAAGCTCAAAGCAGGCATTCGTATTTTTGGATATCCCCTCGTTTTTCTCAAGCTTTTTGTATCGTATCCTGCCTCTGCCGTCTTTTTCGATATACTCCTTTACAATACTTTCCACCGCGGCATGATCCTCATCCGAACCATCCGCCAGGCAAAGCTGCCATCCCTCATACACCTGACCTGTTACCGACTCGATAAACTGGCGCAGAAAGGTCTCGTCCGTATTATAGAGAGGGACCAGGATGGAAAAGACATGTTCCTTTGAAAACCGTCTTTTCTTTGCCTTCTCCAGCTCCTCACCTGCCGGAAAGCTAAGGGTTCCGTGAAGCCTGTAGGCGGACCTTTCTATCTTTTTTGACTTCAGCTTTCTGATGACCTCTTTCACGCTCCCGTATCTTTTCACCCTGATGACGGTGTGCTTGAACCGGGCCCAGGTATTTCTCAGGGGCTTTGATGCCCTGAAAAGAAAACTGTTCTTCAAAAGCTCGGTCTTTCTTTTCAGCTCTGCATACTCCGCTTCCAGATCAGCCAGCTCCCCGATGAGCTTTTCATTTTTCTTCAGTTCATTTTCATAGAGCTCCCTGTATTGATCGGGGCTCTTTTCCCTATCCGTTTCTCTGCCCACAGATATATATCCTTCCTTTTTTGTCCTTCAGTACCGGCGTCACATCCATATGTCCCGAAAAGCCTTCCAGTTCCAGGATCTTTCTTGATACCCGCGTGTAAAACCCGCTCATGCACGCATCCTTTTTCCGTCTGAAAACCTCCTCCACGTCCTTTCTGAAGGTTCTTACCGCATCAAAAAGAACTTTCTTTTCCCCGGAGCTTACAAGGATCGCAGGCTCATATGCCGCTATCTTTTTTCTTTTGAAAAAGATCCAGCCCGAGGCCTCAAAGAAATCCTCATTCAGATACGCATCACTGATCCTGTAGACAGAGCTGTCAGAATGGCACAGCAGCCCCTTTTTCACATATACGATCTTTCCCTCCGGTATCCCGGACTCTATCTCAACGCCGCTTTTCTCCCAGTCCTGTTCGATATTTATAGACATATCCGCCCTTGTATCCGTCAGATTGGGATTTACAAACGGATCCTTTTTTACGATGAACTCCCGGTGCCTTCCCGCAAAATACTCACGATACCCCTTCAGCTTTTCATATGCGGCTCTGTCAAGCGTATCCTTTTTTCTGGTCGCCGATTCATAATGATACAGGTACATCCCGTTAATACAGATATTGACAAATCCCCTGTTCATCAGTCTGATGCACAAGTCCACATCATTATAGGCAAGGGGCAGGTTTTCATCAAATCCCCTGACCCTGTCAAAAAGACTCTTTCTGATACAGAGGCACGCTCCCGTGACCGCGGTCACATTTACGGTCTTTCTGTTAAATCCGAAATAATACTCCCTTTCATCAGGTAGCCCGCAAAGAATGTGCGAAGGGCCGCTCTTTTGGAGGCAGATGCCGCAATGCTGTATGTCCCGGCTTTCGGGATACAAAAGCTTCATCCCGACGGCTCCCGCATGCTCCTTTTTCGCCTGTGCCAGCAGTCTTTGTATGAAATGCTTTGACACCTTCGGGATCTGCACATCATCATTGAGAAAGATGAGGAACTGCCCCTTTGCCATACCCGCACCCAGATTACAAAGGGCGGAAAAATTAAACTCACAGGGCTTATGGAAATATCCGATCTTATTCTCTCTTTGAAGATCCCTGTACAGCTTCCTGTTTTCCGGGCTGCTCCCGTTATCCACTGTTATGATCTCAGTTCCCTTCGGAGGATCGGATGAAAGGATCGAATCCACGCATCTTGAAAGCAGTTCGGGATGATCCTTTGAAAGGATGATGATCGAAACCGTATCATTGCTTTCCCGGGCATATTCATCGCTTTCTTCCGCATACCCGTCTGCAGGTCTCTCCTTTACAAAATGACAGAGCACTTCGGGAATATGCAGCATCCTTTCAGGTCTGACATGCTCCGCAAAATCCTTTCCGTATTCATCAAGGATCTCCCTTTTGACAGCAACAAGCCCCGGGATGTACCGGTAGCTTTCATAGGTCTCGGGGCCATACTCCGGTCTGAAAAACGGATCCGTCCTGACACCGTTTTTTACAACATCATCATCACAGTATATGAGATCATAATCTCCCTGTTCCGCCTGAAGGGCAAACCTTTGAAGACAGTCAGGATCTCCCACCGTTCCCTCAGGTCTTATCATCTCATAGACCTTCAGAAAATCCTTTACAGCGATCCGGTCCTCCTTTTCGCCCCTCCATTCCTCGCAATGCTCGACCCAGTATTCATACGGTCTTTCGGCCTTTTGTATCTGTGTGAAAAAACGTTTTCCTCTCCTCATCTGCAGCTTATCCTTGCATATTCTCCCTTTTTCATTCCCCGAAGCTTTGATACACAGGTAGCGCTCTTTCTTCCTCCCGAAAGTGTCTCCGTGATATCGTCAAACATATCACCGGGTATCATGGACAGCTTCAGCTCTGCAACTATCACTGTCCCTTCGGTAACATTTTCCAGCACTATCTGCGGATCATCCGTATCATACAAAACGGTACCGCCGGAAAAGACAAGACCGTTCACCTTTGCCTCCGTATCCCGGATGCCGTCTCCAAGTCTCATTATCTTCAATATGCATCTGCAGTCGGCGGGATCGATCCGAAGACTCCTACAGCCCTTTGGCACGGTGACCTCAAACGAGACCACGTTGTCCTCATCCATGACGGCATCTTCATGACGCGTATCACTTTCGTTAAAGCCCTCTCCCATATCAAGATAGAGCTTTACTCTTGTGATCTTCGGAACAAGACCCGCACTCTTTACTGCCCGTGGCAGGGTCACCACATTCTTTCCGAAAAGCGAATACAGCTCAGGCAGAGTGACCCGGTCACCCTTTATGAAAAGCTGAAAATTGTGCTCCATCTGCGAAAAGATTTTTTTCAGATCCCTGCTTATCCCTGCCGCCTCAAAAAGATCTGTACCGTCAAAGGCATCGCTTCCGGTATTTCTCGTATAATAAAAGACCGCCCTGTAGATCACAAAATCCACCGGGATCGCAAAATCAAAGGTCCATTCATAATCAATGACATTCCACCACTTGTCGCAGATTATGTTCGTAAAGATCATATCCACATCTGTGACAGGCATACACAAAAGACCTGCAGGAAGGCTTACCTTTCCGAACACCTCAATAAATCTTTCAGATTCCTCAAACTCTGTCATATCCCGCACGCTTCTCAAAGTATCGCAAAAGCTTTTGATCACAAGCAGAGCGTCATCCGTCTTTTTTTCCATCCGGCATATGTTCAGTTCATCCTCGAGGGTCGGACCGCTCAGATATTCAAACTCCAGTTTCCTCAGGTTCCCCTCCCCGTCATTTATCCTCTTCAGTAAATTCGGTCTGAACTTTGTGCCGGCAAGGACTGATGAAAGTCTTTCATATGACCTGGCCATATTTTCAAGGTGGCCTCTTGCATTTTCATTTGCAGGATATTTAGAGATGACCCTCTCTCCCCGGGGAGTCTCTTCAAGATCGGTACGGATCTGATGATCTTTTCTTCTTTCTATCGAATGCCTGCTGTAAAGTACTCTTCCCGGACTGATACCCTCGGTGCGGGGTCCGGATCCCATCACAGCCAGAAACGAATTTGCAAAAAACGGGAACTGCCCCTCCCTTATCAGTTCATCATAGGCTGCCGCTTCATCAAAAGCCTCAAATCTGTCGCGGTCAAAATTCCATCCGCAGTCTGACAGTTCCGAAACTCTCGGGAGTCTGTCATCAGAGTAAACCGTTACCGGGAGCTTGTAATCGGGAAACGGATAATAAAACTCACAGGAAAGACCCACACGCTCC
>JAFSWJ010000218.1 GCA_017444545.1 Lachnospiraceae bacterium | reverse complement strand
GCGGGTATAATAAAGCCATGCTGGAGCTGAAGGCCCTGTCCGATCTCATCATAAACGGAGAAAAGAGAAAGGAGCCCGAGGGAAAGGTTACGGGAGAGGTGAAGGCTCTTTTTTCCAAAGATGAATTCTGCGATATGGTCGAGAAGGCAAAGAAGTACATCTATGAAGGTGACATCTTTCAGGTAGTGCTGTCAAACAGGCTGGAGGTACCTTTTGAGGGAAGCCTGCTCAATACCTACAGGAATCTGAGGACCATAAATCCCTCACCCTATATGTTCTATTTTTCCGGCACCGATGTTGAGGTGGCCGGAGCCTCGCCTGAAACTCTGGTAAAGCTTGAAGACGGCATCCTGCATACCTTCCCCCTGGCAGGCACACGCAAAAGAGGAAAGGATGAGGAGGAGAACCGCCGTCTTGAGGAGGAACTCCTTGCGGATGAAAAGGAGCTTGCGGAGCACAATATGCTGGTTGATCTGGGACGCAACGACCTGGGAAGGATCAGCCGTTTCGGAACCGTCGAGGTCGAAAGCCTCCGCCAGATCCACAGGTTTTCCCATGTCTGCCACATAGGCTCTACCGTGAGAGGACAGATCCGTGATGACAGGGATGCCCTTGATGCCATCGGCTCGGTGCTTCCGGCAGGAACCCTTTCGGGTGCGCCAAAGATCAGGGCCTGCCAGATCATAGGAGAGCTTGAAAATAATAAACGCGGCATTTACGGCGGCGCGGTGGGCTACATAGACCTGACCGGAAACATGGATACCTGCATAGGCATCAGGCTTGTCTACAAAAAGAACGGCAGGGCCTTTGTCAGGAGCGGCGCGGGGATAGTGGCGGATTCCGTTCCGGAAAATGAATTTGAGGAAAGCATGAACAAGGCAAAGGCCTCGCTTGAGGCTCTCCTTGGCAGCGGGGAGGTGCAGCCATGATCCTTCTGATAGACAATTATGACAGCTTTTCATACAACCTTTACCAGTATGTGGGCGAGATCACGCCTGACATCAAAGTGATCAGAAATGATGAGATGACCGTCGATGAGGTCAGGGCACTGTCTCCTTCAAGGATCATCATTTCTCCCGGACCCGGCAGACCTGAGGATGCGGGGATCATCATTGATATAATAAAAACGCTGGGCAGCAGCATTCCCACACTCGGAGTGTGTCTCGGACATCAGGCGATCTGCATGGCCTACGGCGGAGTCGTGACCTATGCGGAAAAGCTGATGCACGGCAAGCAGTCAAAGGTAAAGCTTGACAAGAGGTGTCCCATTTTCATGGGATGTCCGGAGGAGACCGAGGTGGCAAGATATCATTCTCTTGCGGTCGATCCAAAGACGCTGCCGGATGTTCTTGCGGCAACGGCGGTGACTGAATCCGGGGAGATCATGGCGGTCATGCACAAAGAGTATCCGGTGTACGGTGTGCAGTTTCATCCGGAATCCATCATGACGCCGGAAGGCAAAAAAATGCTGAGGAGCTTCATCATCTGAGGAATAAATGGTTTTATTACAGAGGAGGAAAATGAAAAATGATCAAGGAAGCAATCGTGAAGATCGTGAACAAGGAGGACCTGACCTATGACGAGGCCTACACCGTGATGAACGAGATCATGAGCGGAGAAACGACCCCGACTCAGAATGCAGCCTTTCTTGCAGCGCTGTCCACAAAAAGTGCCAGAGCAGAGACCACAAATGAGATCGCAGGCTGTGCTGCGGCCATGAGAGAGCATGCCACAAAGGTCGAGACAGGCATGGATGTATTGGAGATAGTCGGAACCGGCGGAGACAACGCGGGAAGCTTTAACATTTCCACAACCTCGGCCATCATAGCCGCTGCGGCAGGAATCAGGGTGGCAAAGCACGGAAACCGCGCCGCCTCATCCCTTTCGGGAACGGCAGACTGCCTGGAGGCTTTGGGCGTCAATATCGACCAGAGCCCTGAAAAATGCGTGGAGCTTTTGAAGGAAGCAGGCATGTGCTTCTTTTTTGCACAGAAATATCATACATCCATGAAATACGTGGGAGCCATCAGAAAAGAACTGGGATTTCGGACAGTGTTCAATATCCTGGGTCCTTTGACCAATCCCGCATCACCCTCCATGCAGCTTTTGGGAGTATATGATGATTATCTCGTGGAGCCTCTGGCACAGGTACTGGTAAGCCTTGGCGTGAAGCGCGGCATGGTGGTATACGGCATGGACAAGCTTGATGAGATCTCACTTTCAGCACCCACAAAGATCTGCGAGATCCAGGACGGATGGTTTAGGACGACTACCATCTGCCCTGAGGATTTCGGCTTTGAAAGATGCACAAAGGATGATCTCAAAGGAGGATCACCTGCAGAAAACGCAAAGATCACCACTGACATCCTTAAAGGGCAAAAAGGCCACAAGAGGAACGCGGTACTTCTCAATGCGGGAGCTGCACTCTATATCGGAGGAAAAGCCGAAAGCTTTGAGGAAGGTGTGAAAAAAGCGGCAGAGATCATAGATTCGGGAAAGGCGTACGAGACACTTCAAAAGCTTGTGGAAGTAAGCAACAGGTGAAAGCATGGGCACGATACTTGACACTATAGCAGACCACGCAAAGCTTCGCGTTGCGCAGGCGAAAGAAAAAATAAGCTTAAAGGAAATGACAGAGCTTGCCATCGCAAAAGAAAAGGGAGACTTCCCCTTTGAGCGCGCTCTGAAAAAAACCGGCATATCCTTCATATGCGAGGTAAAAAAAGCATCCCCCTCAAAGGGCATCATAGCTGAGGATTTTCCTTATCTTGATATCGCCTGCGAGTATGAAAAAGCGGGAGCGGATGCGGTCTCGGTATTGACGGAACCCAAATGGTTTCTTGGCAGCAATGACTATCTGAAGGAGATTGCACAAAAGACCGGCATCCCGGTCCTTCGCAAGGATTTCACCGTTGATGAATACATGATCTATGAGGCAAAGGTCCTCGGGGCATCGGCAGTGCTTCTCATCGTCTCGATCCTTTCGGACGAGGAGCTTTGCAGATATCAGAAGATCTGCAGGAATCTGGGCCTTTCGGCTCTCGTTGAAACCCATGATGAAGAGGAGATCAAAAGGGCGCTTGATTCGGGCGCTGTGATCATCGGCGTAAATAACCGCAATCTAAAGGATTTTTCCGTTGACACGGGACTTGGGGAGAGACTGCGTGACCTCATCCCGAAGGATGTGATCTTTGTTTCGGAAAGCGGCGTGAAGGATGCAGAGGATATAGAAAAGATGAGGAGTTTCGGGGCGGATGCCGTCCTTGTGGGAGAGACCATGATGAGGGCGCCCGACAAGACAGAGATGTTAAAGAGACTTAAAGGAGAGGCATGAAGATGACAAGGATCAAGCTTTGCGGACTGACAAGAGACGAGGATATAATAACCGCAAACCGTTTACGTCCTGATTATATCGGCTTTGTTTTCTGGGAAAAAAGCAGGAGGGCTGTGAGCGTGAAACAGGCACAGAGGCTTAAAAAATTGCTGGATCCTTCCATATCCGCAGTGGGAGTCTTTGTTGATGAAGATATGGACCTTGTGCAGGAACTGTTGAAAAAAGGTATCATAGATATGGCCCAGCTTCACGGAAACGAGGACAAAGACTATATCAAAAGGCTTCAGGAAAACACCGGAAGGAAGATAATAAAGGCATTAAAGATAAGGGATGAGATAGATGCGGACCTTATAAAAAAATGCCCTGCCGATTTTATTATGCTGGATGCAGGTATGGGGGAAGGAAAAAGCTTTGACTGGGATATGATAAGTAAGTCAGGCTTTGATATCAGGGACCGCCTGTTTCTTGCGGGAGGACTTGATCCGGACAATGTGGAAAAGGCCGTGAAGGAGGTCAGACCCTTTGCGGTGGATGTCAGCTCCGGCATAGAAACAAACGGAGTCAAGGACAGTAAAAAGATGGAGGCGTTTGTAAGAAAGGTAAGGATGGCAGATCTGGAGGAAAAAGGATGAGTACAAAGAAAGGCAGGTTTGGTGAGCACGGGGGACAGTACATCCCCGAAACACTGATGAATGCAGTCATAGAGCTTGAGGAAGCCTATGAAAGATACAAAAATGATCCGCAGTTTGAAGCGGAGCTGGGGGAACTTTTCAACGAATACGCCGGGAGGCCGTCCCGTCTCTATTTTGCGGAAAAGATGACAAAGGATCTGGGCGGAGCGCGGATTTATCTGAAAAGAGAGGACTTAAACCATACGGGTTCCCACAAGATAAACAACGTGCTGGGACAGACACTGCTTGCAAAAAAGATGGGAAAGACGAGGCTTATCGCAGAGACGGGAGCCGGTCAGCACGGTGTGGCAACGGCTACTGCGGCGGCACTTTTCGGCATGGAGTGTGTGGTCTTCATGGGTGAGGAGGACACGAAAAGACAGGCGTTGAATGTCTACCGCATGCGGCTTTTGGGAGCAGAGGTGATCCCGGTAAAGACCGGTACGGCAACCCTCAAGGATGCGGTGTCCGAGGCCATGAGGGAGTGGACCCGCAGGATCAGCGATACGCATTATTGTCTGGGATCCGTCATGGGACCCCATCCTTTTCCTACCATAGTCAGGGATTTCCAGTCGGTGATCTCAAAGGAGATCAAAGCACAGATGCTTGAAAAGACGGGGCGTCTGCCTGATGCGGTCATAGCCTGTGTGGGCGGCGGCTCAAATGCCATGGGAAGCTTTTATCATTTCATAGAGGACAAAAATGTCCGTCTCATCGGCTGTGAGGCGGCGGGCAGGGGTGTAGATACCTTTGAGACTGCGGCCACCATAGCGACCGGCAGGTCGGGGATATTCCACGGCATGAAATCCTATTTCTGTCAGGATGAGTTCGGCCAGATCGCTCCCGTATATTCGATATCGGCAGGTCTTGATTATCCGGGTATCGGTCCTGAGCATGCATGGCTGCACGATACGGGAAGGGCAGAATATGTGCCGGTGACGGATGAGGAGGCGGTCTGTGCCTTTGAGTATCTGTCACGGACAGAGGGCATCATACCTGCCATCGAGTCGGCGCATGCGGTGGCACATGCCATAAAGATAGCAAAGGATTTTGGCAAAGACAGCTCCATCGTCATAACCATTTCGGGCCGCGGCGACAAGGACTGCGCGGCCATCGCAAGATACTGAGGGGAGGATATCAATGAGTAATATAAGCATGGCTTTTGAAAACGGCAAGGCGTTCATTCCCTTCATAACCTGCGGAGATCCCGATCTCGAGACCACAAAAAAGATCGTGCGCGAGGCCGTATCAAACGGAGCGGATCTCATAGAGCTTGGCATTCCCTTTTCGGATCCCACGGCAGAAGGACCGGTGATCCAGGAGGCAAACGAAAGGGCGTTAAAGGGCGGGGTCACCACAGACCTCATCTTTGATATGGTAAAGGAACTGCGGGAGGATATCACGATCCCGCTTGTCTTTATGACCTATGCAAACGTGGTCTATTCCTACGGTCCGGAAAAGTTCATGACAAAATGTAAAGAGACCGGTATTGACGGCATCATACTCCCGGACCTGCCCTTTGAAGAGAAGGAGGAATTTGATCCCGTCTGCAAAAAATACGGAGTGGATCTCATTTCCCTCATCGCTCCCACCTCGGAAAACCGCGCGGCCATGATCGCAAAAAATGCCGAAGGCTTTCTCTATATCGTTTCAAGTCTCGGCGTCACGGGCACGAGAGATGTGATAGATTCAGACCTCGGACCCATCATAAAAACCGTCAGGGAAAACACAAAGATCCCCTGCGCCGTGGGCTTTGGCATATCAACTCCGGAGCAGGCGGCAAAGATGGCAGGCATATCCGACGGAGCCATCGTGGGCAGCGCCATCATCAAGATCATAAAAGAGTACGGTAGACAGTCACCTTCTCATGTGGGAGAATATATAAGGCGTATGAAGGATGCGCTATAGTGGGACAGGGGACGTATCTGTGTCCCAACTTTATGTAAATCTGTTAAATGGTGATATATTGAAAGATTTTGCTTGAAATGGTTGTCATAAAAGTGGGACAGAGAAACGTC